>CAZVKD010000296.1:0-3719 GCA_964627675.1 uncultured Gemmatimonadaceae bacterium | reverse complement strand
CCGAGTTGCCCATGATGGCGATCAGGAACGACGTGGCGATGCACGTGTTCATGCGCGGGATCGTGGTGGACAACGCCGGTATCTGGGGCGTGCGCGCGAACCCTGAGCGGCCGCTCACGCCGTCGGCGATCGCCCGGCTCAACGCTCTGACCGTGCCGTTGCTACTCATCGCTGGAGAGCACGACAACCCCGACATTCACCGGACTGCGGACACTGTAGTCGCGAGCGTCGGGAACAAGGCGCGGAAAGTCGTGCTGCCCGGCGTGGCCCACATGGTGAATCTCGCAGCGGCGCGGCAGTTCAACGAGTTGATGGTGGAGTTCCTGCGCCGCGAGCCGTAGCTCGCGATTGTCAGTCGTCAAGCGGCGGGCGGCTCGCGGGACCGGCGGTGTCCCGCGCGCCGGCGGCGTACCCGTCAAGCGGCGAGACAAGCCGGGTGATCCCAAAGCGCGCCGCCGTGCAGGTGGTCTCGGCGCACGCCCGACCGACTCCGGGGTCCTAGCCTGAACCCCACCTTTCGATAAACGTCTCCGCCTCCACGCCGAGCGCGTCGGCCACCCGGGTGATGTAGTTGAAATACGCGATCACCTGCACGGCGTCATGTATCGCCCGGTCCTCCAGTCCGTGGGACCGCAGCGCGTCGAGATCGGCCGGCGTCGCCTGGTGCTGGTCGTGGGTGACCTTGGCGGCGAACTGGCACAAGGCACGGTCGGCGGGCGCCAGGGGCGCGGAGCGCCAGTCGCGGACCACGGCGTGGACAAATGCATCGGCGATGCCGGCATCGGGGATTGTCTTGGCGACCTCGGCCCGGAGGTCGTGAGCGTGAGCCTGGGTTCAGTAGCGGCAGGCGAGTTCGACTGATACGACGACGGCGAGCAGCTCGCGCTGCGCCCGCGTGAGCGGCGAGGCGGCGAACATCACCGCCTGATAGAACTCGATGCTCGCCCTCATGACCCGCGGGTTGAGGCTCATCACGTGGACGATGTTCCACACCCGCCCCGCCCGCCGGATGGCGCGGTCGAACTCTTCCTTCAGCTCACCGGTGGCTTCGGATACCGGGACTTGCTCGATCCAGGGCACCCGTCACCCTTCCGCCACCCAGGTCTGCCCGGCCCGCAGCACCCGGTTCAGATCGGCATGGGCCAGGGAGACCGTTCGCGAGCCGATCTGGCGGTACACCTCTTCCTCGTAACACGGGCCCGGGTCGCAGTAAAGCACGCCGAGCGCCATGGGGAAGTCGGGCGGCTGGAGCCCGAGCAGCATGGCGGCGAGGGTGCGGTTCTTCTCGTCGTGAACCAGGATGTCCGGCTCGGTCACCCCGTTCTCGCCGAGGGTCACCGCCTCGAGTTCGAGCGTCCCGGGCTTGAGCCTCAGGCCGCGCCTCTGGCCAGCACCGAAGAGCAAGGGCTTGCCGTGCTCCACCAAGAGCTGACGGTCCGCGGCCACGCTCTTCTCCGTGAAGTCCGCGAACACCTCGTCGTTATAGACCACGCAGTTCTGGAACACCTCGACAAACGACGCGCCGGGGTGCGCGCGGGCGCGTTTGAGCACCTCCACAAGATGTGGCGTGGCAGTGTCAATCGAGCGGGCCACGAACCGCGCGCCGGCGCCGAGCGCGAACGCGCCGGGGATCACCGGCGTCTCCACCGACCCGAGCGGGGTGGACGGGGTTCGCGTGCCGCGACGGGACGTGGGCGAGTACTGGCCTTTGGTCAGCCCGTAGATCTCGTTGTTGAACAGCACGATTTGGAGATTCACGTTGCGGCGCAACGCGTGGAGCAGATGGTTGCCGCCGATGGACAGCCCGTCGCCATCGCCCGTGATGACCCACACGTCGAGGTCCGGGTTGGCCAGCTTGATTCCCGTGGCGAACGCCGGCGCCCGGCCGTGGATCGTGTGGAAGCCGTACGTGTTCATGTAGTAGGGGAAGCGGGAGGAACACCCGATCCCTGAGACGAAGACCGTCCGCTCGAGCGGCGCCTGGAGATCCGCCAGCGCCTTGTGCACCGCCTTGAGGATGGCGTAGTCACCGCAGCCCGGGCACCAGCGCACCTCCTGATCGGACGCGTAGTCCTTGGGCGAGAGCTTCTCCCCCGGTGCGGCGACGGCGGTCATGGCCCCTCCAGACGAATGCGGAGCGCGTCCGCGATTTCCGCGATCTTGAACGGTTTGCCCGTCACCTTGTTCAGACCTTCGGCCGGCACGAGGTAGGTGGCTCGCAGCACGGTCACCAGCTGTCCATTGTTCATCTCGGGGACCAGCACGCGATCGAACCCTTTGAGCAGCTCGCCGAGGTTGCGCGGGAACGGATTCAAGTAACGGAGGTGCAGGTGCGATACCGCGTGACCGTGCTCGCGCATCTGCTTGACGGCCTGCTGGATCGGGCCGAACGTGGAGCCCCAGCCCACCACGGCGAGCTTCCCGCGCGGCTCGCCCAGGGCCACCTGCTGGAGCGGAATGTCGTCGGCGATTCCCGCGATCTTCGCGGCGCGGGTCGCGGTCATTCTCTGGTGATTCTCGGGCTCGTAGGAGATGTGCCCCGAGTCGTACGCTTTCTCGATGCCGCCGATCCGGTGCTCGAGCCCCGGCGTGCCGGGGAGGGCCCAGGCGCGCGCCAGCGTCTTGGGATCGCGCACGTAGGGATGGAACCCTTCGGGATCCGTGCGGAAGGACACTGGGAACGGCTGGATCGCGTCCACGTCGGGAATGCGCCAGGGCTCGGCGGCGTTGGCGAGGTAGCCGTCCGTGAGCAGGATGACGGGCGTCATGTATTTCGTCGCGAGGCGCACGGCTTCGACGGCGACCTCGAAGCAGTCGCCCGGCGTGGCCGCCGCGATGACGGCCACCGGCGAATCGGCGTTCCGGCCATAGATCGCCTGATACAGGTCCGACTGCTCCGTCTTGGTGGGCATGCCGGTGGAGGGCCCTGCGCGCTGGGAGTTCACCACGATCAAGGGCAGCTCGGTCATCACCGCGAGGCCGAGGGCTTCCGTCTTGAGCGCGACGCCCGGGCCGCTGCTGGACGTGACGCCCAGGGCCCCGGCGTACGAGGCCCCGATCGCAGCCGCAATCGCCGCGATCTCGTCCTCCGCCTGGAACGTGACCACGCCGTACTGTCTGAGCGCCGCGAGTTGATGGAGGAGACCCGAGGCCGGCGTGATGGGATACGAACCGAACACGATGCGCTTCAAGCCCGCCGCCCGCGCCCCGGCCAACAGTCCCCACGCCAGGGACTCCGTCCCGTTGGCGGTGCGGTAGAGGCCCGGCGCCACCGCCGCGCGCGGCACGGTGTAGCCCAGCACGCCGCTCGACATCTCCGCCGTTTCGCCGAAGGCATGCCCCGCGTCCAACGCCGCGATGTTCGCCAATCTGAGGTGCTCCTGCGTGGCGAACTTCTTGTCAAGCAACGCCAGCGTGCCTTTACGATCGCGATCGTACATCCACAGCATGAGGCCCAGCGCCCACATGTTGCGGCAGCGCAAGGCGTCCTTCTGGCCCAGGCCGAAGGGCTGCACCGCTTGCAGCGTGCGCTTCGTGATGTCGAGCTTGAGGATCTGATAGGGCGCGAGCGAGCCGTCCTCCAGCGGGTTCGCGGCGTATCCCGCCTTGGTCAAATTGCGCTCGGTGAACGCGCCAGTGTCCGCCACGATCATGCCGCCCAGACGCAGATCGCGCAGGTTCACCTTGAGCGCGGCGGGGTTCATGGCGACGAGCACGTC
>CAZVKD010000295.1:0-3721 GCA_964627675.1 uncultured Gemmatimonadaceae bacterium | reverse complement strand
CCCCCCGACCGCCGCCGCCGGCCGCTTGCGGCCGGCGCCGCCCGACCGCGACGGACGCCTACCGACTCCTTCCGTTCCCGGCGGCCGGGGCCACGAGCCGCCGCTCGAAGAACGCCGCCGTGGCCTTGTACGCCGCGAGCCAGCTCCGGTGGAGCAGGAAGCCGTGGACCTCGTCGGGAAACACCAACTGCTCGACCTCGACCCCGCGCTGGCGGAGGGCGGCAACCAGGTCCACGGTCTCGCTGAACGGAACATTGCGATCGTCGTCGCCGTGCATGACGAGCACCGGGGACCGCCAGGTATCCACCCACGCCATCGGCGAGGACTGAAACGCCAGCCGGGCCACGTCGGCCCGCGCCGTCGGATCGTAATCCTGCTGGAAGTTGCGTATGACGACGTTCCAGTCGTGCACCCCGTGCACGTCCACTCCGGCGGCAAACAGGTCCGACGCGCGCGCGAGACCCAGAGCGGTGAGGTAGCCGCCATACGATCCGCCCCACAGGCCGATCCGCTGCGGGTCCACGTCGGGCCGGCCGCGCAGGTACAGCCCCGCGCCCAGGACGTCGTTGAACTCACTGGCGCCTCGCGCACCGTAGTTCAGCGCTTCCCGGAACTCGAGCCCGTAGCCCGTGCCGCTGCGATAGTTCACCGAGAGCACGATGAAGCCTCGGCTCGCGAGGTACTGGTTCAGGGCGTACGCGTTGTGGTAGTAGCCCAGATAATGAAAGCCCAGCAGCATTTGCCGTCGCGAGCCGCCGTGGAAAAAGAGGATGGCCGGTCGTCGCTGGCCCGCCTGCATATCCCTCGGGCGAAAGAGCTGGCCGTGGATGGGCAGCCCATCCGCGCCGGGGAAAATCACCGGCTCGGGCTCCACCAGCGCGCGCCCCGGGAAGTCGCGGGGCATGGCCTCCGGCGCGAGGCTCCGGCGCCCCGCGCCTCCGGCGATGATCTCGGCGTGGGCCGGCGTCCGCGCATCGGAGGCAAAGAACGCAACGACGCCCTGGCTCGGCACCACCGGCTGCCATTCGATGCCCGATCCGGTGGTGAGCGGCGCGGGGCGTCCGCCCGCCACCGGCACGCGCCAGATATGCCGGCGATCCACGTCATCTTGATTCGAGGAGTACACCACCTCCCGCCCGTCGGGCGCGAGGGCGACGTGCTCCACCTCGAATGCGCCGGGCGTGAGCAGGGTCGCGTCGCCGCCGGTGACCGGCACCGAATACAGTTGCAGCCAACCAGCGCGCTCCCATGGAAACAGCAGCCGGTCATCGGCTCCCCACATCACCTGATGCTCGGCGACCACGCCCTGGAACACGCTTCCCCGCCCCAGCGCGGCGTGCCATACCTCTCGGGCGGCGCCCGTCGCGACGTCGGCAACCCGGATGGACCACGGCTGGCCGTCGCGCTGCGGCATGAATGGCAGTCGCCCTCGGTCGGTTGTCGTTCGGATGAACGCGATGCGCTTCCCGTCCGGGGACCACACGGGGTCGCCGTCCCGGTCAACCGACGGATCGAGGTAGCGCAGCTCGCGGTCCGCCACGCGATACACCCCGATGAACCGATGATCGCCCCGATTGCTCACGAACGCGAGGGAACTTCCGTCAGGCGACCAGGTGAGCGAGCTGGCCGTTCCCCGGATCTCGAACATCTGTTTGGCCGCCGCCGAGTCGCTGATGCTCGCGTACCACACCTGACCGCGCCGGAGGAACGCCACCATGTCCCCCGTGGGGGAGACGGTCGGCGCGCTCCCTTCGGCGAGCATTCGCGGCTCACCGCCGGCCACCGCGACGACCAGAATCACCTGGCGGGCGCCGGCGGGATCGCTGGTGGGGTTGGGGATTTCCCCCTGCCGGTTCGGCCCGCCGCCCCTCACGAACACGATCCACTGCCCGTCCGGGGTGAACGCCAGGGAACCGAGGTCCTGGCCGTCATCCCGCGCGAAGCGGGTGACCTGTCGCCCCTGATATCCCGGGGCTCCGGCCACCCAGATATTCCGCACGCCGGCGGCGTTCTCCACCCACGCCACCAGCCCGCCGCCCGGCGCAGCGACCATCCCGGACGGGAACGGGGCCCTCATGGCCTGCTCGAGTTCGAATCGCTGTTGCGCCAGTGACGGCACGGCCAGTGCGGCGGCCAGGCCCGTCAGGCCAAGCGTGCGGCGAACGTTCATCGTTCAGCTCCTTGAGATCACTCTCCGTCACCGATCGTCTCGGGGCGTTCGGGCGCATCCACGGCGCCACCGGGGGCCAAACCTACGGGGACCAGCCCCATCTCGTCGAGAAAGCGGCTGCCCCCGGTCGCGATCCCGCCGCGCCGGGCGGCTCGGGTGAGGATCAAGCGATCCTTGGCCCGCGTCATGCCGACATAGAGCAGGCGCCGCGCTTCCTCCAATTCGGCACGCTGGTATTCCGCGCCGCGCCGCGGCAACAACTGGTCGTCCTCCACGCCGACCACGTACACCCGCGAGAACTCCAGTCCCTTCGTGGCGTGCAGGGTGAGCAGGTTCACCCGGTCCGGCGCGGCTTCCACGCCGTCGGAGGTCGAAAGCGCCACGCGCTCCAGGAAGCGCCCGATGCTCTCCTCCAGCGTCGCGCCTTCGGCCGATTGGATCAGCGCTTCGAGGCGCGCCACGGTTTGGGGGAACCGGGCCGCCGGGTCCGGCACCGCCCGCAACCGTTCCATGCGTTTGCGCCCGCCCAATCGCTCGATTAACTCCTCCAGCGGCGGCAGGACGCGATCATCGAGCCGCGCCCGTTCCCGCTGATACGCTTCGAGCACGTCACTGTAGCGGCCCAGGGCGTACGCACCACCGATCTCCCGGAGCAGTCGCGCTTCCTCGCCCCGCGCCTTCGTCTCCAGCGCCAAACCCACGCCGACCCAGTCCAGCAGATTCGCGAGTGAGGTGGTGCGGGCACGGGCCGCGCGCACCCGATCCAGCTGGTCGAACACCGCTACCAGCGTGCGGGCATCATCCAGCGCGTGGTGAGCCCGCCCCGGCGTGATGCCGAACCGCGCGGCCAGCGCGGCCAAGGCGGCGGCGCCGTCCGTGAGCACCTTGGCAAGCCGGTAGGTGTCATAAAACGCCAACCCCTCGAATCCCCCGAGGTCTCGCGTGGCGCGGCGCAGCACCGGGACATCGAATCGGTGCGCGTTGTGCGCCACCAGCACGTCGCCCGACACGAAGTCGAGGAACCTGGGCCACACCCCGGAGAACGGCGGCGCATCGGCCAGCGCGGCGTCGTCATAGCCGTGAACGTCCCGCGCCGAGGCAACAACGGAACCCGTGGGACGTACCAGCGACTGGAACTCCGCGATCGGGACGCCGTCCCGCACCCGCACGGCCCCGATCTCGACGATGTCACAGTGCTGCGGGTCCTTATCGGTCGTCTCAAGGTCGAAGGCCACGTACTGCCGGAACGTCCGGGCCGGCGCCCCCGCGTGACGGAGCTGCAGCGCCTTGAACAGCGTGAGCACCAGGCCGCCCGACCCCGCATCGCCGAGGCCCAGCACCACGTCGCCCAACTCCGGCTCGGTGCCCGGCCTCAGGTAGTCCACGCCCACCCATCCCGCCCCCTCCAGCATCCCGCGCAGCGCGATTTCCGCGCCGCCGGCCGGGGCGAGCCAGACGCGTCCATCAGCCGCCGCGGCCTCGCCCAGTCGCCCGGCCAACGCCGCCGCTGCCGGCATCGTGGCGGGATCGGTCAGGTCGGCGGCACGCTCC
>CAZVKD010000294.1:0-3731 GCA_964627675.1 uncultured Gemmatimonadaceae bacterium | reverse complement strand
CTCCCCGGCAGGCGCGCCCGGCGGGCCCACTGGAGGCCTGGGCATTGACAGGCTGGGAATCCCGGCCGTGGTCACGTTGAGCCGCTGGGCGGCCCCCGCCGGAGCCCCTGCCTGAGGCGCGGGCGGCGCGGCCGGCGCGGCCGGCGCCCGCGGCGCGGTGGCCGCGGCGCCAGCGGTAACCGGCTGCTCGGCCAGCGTAGCCTCCGGGCCGGAGCCCCCACCCCCCGCCGGGGCCGCCGGGGCTGCGGGAGCCTCGGGCGGCAGCGCGGGCTTCGCACCAGCGGCGGGCTCCGCCTCCCTGGGCCTCTCGCCGGCGCCGGGAGGAGTGGGAGCGGGCACGACGTCGGCGTAGAACCGGAATTCGTCGCTCCCCACGCGAATCACGTCCGCCCGGGCCAGCAGCCGTTGGCCTTCCACCCGCTCGCCGTTCACGAACGTCCCGTTGGTACTGCTGTCCACCAGCACGTAGCCCTTGGGGGTGACCATGATCTCGCAGTGCCGGCGCGACACGTTCTTGTCGCTGATCACCACGTCCGAGCTCGCGTCACGGCCGAACACCATGCTGGCGCTGGTGACGGCGTACTCGCGACCGTCGGTGAGCGAGACCACCCGGCCTCCCGTGGCGGCGGTCGCCTGCCCCTTCCTGCCCGGCTTGGCCCCCTGCATCACGCCGGGATCCACGGCCTGGACGTACACCGTGCTGCCGCTGCGCCGCTCGTCCACGAACAGCAACTCGTGGCCCCCGATCTGCACCTTGTCACCGTGGAGCAGCGGACTGGGTTGCGGTCCCAGCCGCACCCCGTTGACTTGGGTTTCGGCCCCGTCCGCCGCTCGGCGAATCGCCACCTGACCATCCGCGTAGCCCTGCACGATCGCGTGCGCCGCCAGGATATCGTCGCCGGCGAGCACGATCTGGCAGGACGGATCACTGCCGACCCGGATCTCCCCCACAGGAACGGGATACCGCCGGCCGCCAGTTTCCAGGAATGACATGCGCGATCGTCCTTACGGGTGGGCGAATGACGAAAAGCTACTCGCCGCCGGAATGCCTTGCAATGCGGTCCTCCGGCTCCGGGCCCGCGGCCAGGTCATCCCGCCCTTCGGCGCCCTTGAGCCAACGCCAGAACACCATGGAACCGAAGAACACGGTCAGATAGGATCCCACGATTCGCCAGAGGAGGATATAGGAAGGGGTAAGCTCACGCGGCACGTAGATGGACATCACGGCCGCCGACAGCACCTCCGCCAGTCCGGACCCGCCCGGGGTCGGGGCGAAGTACAGCAGGAACGTAATGACGGTCTGCAGCAGCAAGACGTCCACGAAATGCGCCTCGATGTTCAGCATTCGAAGGACCACGTACCCGGCCAGCAGGCGGTTGGCGAACGCCAGCGGCGACAGCAACACCCCGGCCAAGAGCGCCCCCCATCCGCGGCCTCGGAAAAAGGTCACGACGCACTCGTGAGACCGATCCACGCCGGCCCGAAGGTCATCAATGCGGTGGGCCAGCCGGTGGCTGTGGCGCGATTCGAGCCAGGCGACCACGCGCCGGGCCAGGGCGCGAACGGCGCCCGGGAACACGAACATCCCGACCATGACGAGGCCGATCGCGACGAACCCGCCGAGGCTGATGCGGAAGAGGTCGTACAACGTGAGGACGCCCAGAATCCCGTGCTGCTCGAGCGAACGCCCACCGCCGAGCACCACCGCAAGCGGTCCGGCGACGGCGAAAAACACCACGGTGGCGACGAACGTCATGAGACTCGAGATCATGGCCTCGGGAAGCGGCACGCCGTAGCGCTTCAGGGCGAAGATCATCATGGGACCGCCGCCCGTTTGCGACGGCGTGAGCAAGCTGGCCCACGTGTTCAGGCCGCCGGCGAGAACCGCCGCCTTCAGACGGGTGTCGCGGTGGACATGCCGGGCCAGCACCCACAGCCTGAGCCCGCCGCCGATCCAGTCCATGGAGGCAAGGGCGAGCCCCAACATCACCCATCGCAAGTCGAGCGACAGCATGGCGTCCAGGAAGCGGGCGAAATTGTTGCCGTAGAACAGCAAGCCGACGAAGCCGACCAGCGATATCCCCGCGAACAGCTCGAGGCCGCGGCGCAGCAGCCGGGGGGAGACCAGGGCGGGCATGATGGGGGAAAAACCTAGGGGCCGGAGAAGGATGGTGGAAGAAGGGAGGGGGAAGGACGGGGGAAGGTTGGTGAAGGTTGGGAAGGTTGGTGGAGGTTTACGAAGGATCGTGAAGGAAAGTGAACGTTGGCGAGCACCTTCACCACCTTCAGAACCTTCACGACCTTCACCGTCCTGCATTTCCTGCTAAGCTTGGCCACATGCCGGAAGACCGGATCGTCGTCCATAACGCCCGACAGCACAACTTGAAGGGCGTGACGGTCGAGATCCCCCACCGCCGTCTCACGGTCGTCACCGGCCCGTCGGGGTCAGGAAAAAGCTCGCTGGCGTTCGACACGCTGTACGCTGAAGGCCAGCGGCGCTACATCGAATCCCTCTCGACCTACGCCAAGCAGTTCCTCGAGCGGATGCCGCGGCCCGCCGTGGACCGAATCGAGGGCATCGCGCCCGCCGTCGCGATCGAGCAGAAGAACCCCACGACCACGTCGCGCTCCACCGTGGGCACCGCCACCGAGATTCACGATTACCTCCGGCTCCTCTGGGCCAGGGTCGGCCGGCCGCATTGCCCCGCGTGCGGTGGGCCGATCGTGGCGGACTCGCCCACCACCGCCGCCGATCGGGTGGTGGCGGAGTGTGCCGGCCTCGAGGTAATGGTCACCTTTGCGCTGCCGCCGGCGGCCAGAGCCGACCCCGATCGGATCCGGAGCAACCTCCAGGCCCTCGGCTTCGTGCGAGCGCTGGCGGGCGGACGGGTGGCGCGACTGGACGAGGTGGCCCCGGCCCTGCTCGTGGAAGCGGAATTCCGCGTGATCGTGGATCGCCTCGCCGTGCGGCCGGAGGCGGCGGGCCGCATCGCCGACGCCGTCGCCGTGGCGTTCGCCGAGGGAGACGGCCGGGCCGACGTCCTGGCGGAGCACCGGACCCTGGTCTTCACCGAGCACCCGCGGTGCACCGGGTGCGGCAGGGCCGCGTTGCGCCTCTCGCCCGCGCTCTTCTCGTTCAACAACCCGCGGGGCGCCTGCCCGGGGTGCAATGGTTTCGGCGCCGTGTTGGAGTACGACGAGTCCCTGATCGTGCCCGACCCCCGCCGCACCCTGAGCCAAGGCGCTCTGGATCCGTGGACCAAGCCCCGCTACGGCAATAAGCGCCGCCTGCTTGCCGACACCGCCCGCCGCCGCGGCATCCCGCTGGACGTCCCCTGGTCCCGGCTTCGGGTGGGTGACCGGCGTTTTCTGCTCCACGGCCGAGACGGCCGCTTTCGCGGCGTCATCCCCTTCCTCCGGGCCCTCGAGGCCAAGCGCTACAAGCAGTACATCCGAGTGTTTCTGCGGCAGTACCAGCTCGCCGTCACCTGCCCCGCGTGCCATGGCGCGCGGTTGCGCCCCGAAGCCCTGGCCGTTCGGGTCGCCGGGGTCACCATCGCGGAGGTCACGGCGCTTACGGCGCAGGCACTCCGGGATTGGGTCGCGACGCTGGTGTTGGAGCCCTTCGAACGGGACGTCGCGCGCACCGTGCTGGCCGAGCTCGCCGCGCGGGTGGGGTTCCTGTGCGACGTGGGGCTCGGCTACCTCACGCTGGATCGCCTGACCCGGAC
>CAZVKD010000293.1:0-3737 GCA_964627675.1 uncultured Gemmatimonadaceae bacterium | reverse complement strand
CACCGGAGCGCCGTTCCCGGCTCGAGGGCCCAGGAGCGTGGTCACCACCACGCCTGCCCCGGCCACTGCGACTACCGTCGCTGCCGCGGCGAACCACCGCATCCCAGGCCCGCGGCTCGCCGGCGTAACCGCGGCGACCGGCGCGGCTTGTGGGGCGGGCTGAGCCGCCGGTCGTGCCTGGGCCGCCCGCTCGACGGCGTTCGGCGCCGATGCGGCAGTGGCGGCCGGCGCAGCCGGCGCGGCCGGTGGGGCCGGCGCTTGAGTCCCGCGACCCGCGTGAGATGGCGACGGCGTCGCCGCCGGACGCGCGGGCGCACGCGCTACCACCGTAGGCGGGCGAACCACGGGATGCATACCGGATTCTTCCGGTGTGATGAGCCACTCGATCTCGCGGCTCTTGGCGCGGCGAGTGGGTCCAACGCCGCTCGCCGTGGGCCGAGCCGGTGCCGGGGCTGCGGTCGGGGCTGGGGCAGGGGCCGGAGCCGCTGTGACCGGCTGGGTCGGCTCGAGGCCCGCCACCGCGTCGGTGGTCAGCGCCGCAGCCGCAGGTCGCTGTTCCACCTGCGGCGGCGGAGGCGGCGCGGGCACGGGGGCGCGGGGCTCGGCTGCTGCTGGTGGCGGGCTCGCGACCTTGGCCGCAGGGGTCTGAACGGTCGTACTCGGCCGGGCCAGCCCGGTTCTGTGCGGTGGCGCCGCGGAGCCGCGCCTTGGACCCGTGTCACGTCGCGGTCGCTCGGTGCTCCGCGGAGTGGCTCGCCGCACGGCGCCGGCGGTGCCTCGCGCCAGGGCGATGCCCAGCCGATCCTGCAGTCGCCGCTCCGCGCGCCGCCGATCCATGCCGGCGCGCCGCTCGCCCACGCCTGAGGGCGGGGCCCCGGCCAGGGCCCGCCGTCGCTCGGCTCGCCTCCGTTCGCCACGGCGGCGATCCTGTGCCCCCGATGCGTCTTGCGCCGTCCGTGACCCGCTGCTCCTGCGAGATCCTGAGGAACGCCTCGGTGGAGCGGCTGGCGCGGCGTGCGCCGGCGCGGCGGACGGTCGCAGGGGAATGACACCCGGCGCCGTCCCGGCGGTTCCGGTCGCCGCGGTCGGGCTCGGGGCCTCCGCCGCCAGGTCCGGCTGCTGCAGTGCCCCGGAAGCCCGGGTGCGGCGGACGTGAATCTCCTTCAGGCGAGGCGCGCACAGCTTGCAGTCCACGATATGCCGCGTCGCCTGCTTGCGGCGCTCCGGATCGGCGAACTCCGCTTCGTGCACCAGGTAGGCCAGGAGTTCCCGGTAGTCGAGGTGCCGCACGACGGAGCGGCGTTCCACCAGCTGCGCGAACCCGGCCGAGAGCAGTCCGTACAGGGCCTTCCCTACGTCGAACTCCGCCATGCCGGTGGCCTCGACGATGGCGTTGACGTCGTGCTGCCCGTCCAGCAATCCCACGATCCGTCGCTGCTCTTCGGTGAGGGTCACGTCACTGGCGGACAGGCGAGCCCGATCCACGCGGAACACCATGTCAAAGGAGGGGATCTTCTTCTGGATCAGGCTCCATTCATCCACCCGACGCGCCCCTTCGAGCAGGAGCGCCTCGGGATTGATCGAGACCACGAAATCTTGCGCGTCGGGTTGGACGTTGCTCTCGAACGTGAACGTCCCGCGGCGCCAGGTGAAGAGGAAGTACACGGCTTCCTCGATCTGCACCTGGGCGAATCGCTCCAGCTCCGCGCGCTCGAACCGGCCGGATTCCACCAGCACGTCGCCCAGGCGTTTGCGCCCGGCCGCGCCCTGGTCCATGGCCTGCGCCAGTTCTTCGCGCGTGATCCGGCCGCGCTTGACCAGCAGGTCGCCCAGCCGGTCACGACGATTCGCGACCGAGGCGTAGGTGATGCGGCCCGCGTTGAGGTAGATCTGTCCCTGGAGGGCGCCGTCCGAGAGCGCGAGCCGGCCCGTCTTCTTCCCCAGCGCGAGAAGCTGGAGGACGTCGGGCAGCGAGGCTTCTTCGAGCTTACCCTGAATCGCTACCACGTGATGCTCCGGACCGGCACGGCGTAGACAGCCTCAGCGAGGTTCGAGTCGGAGGATCAGGTCTTCGAAGCGCTTGTCTCCGGACCCCGGTAAAACGACAATGTGCATCGGCGGCACGACTACATTCAAGTGCTCGGCCACGGACTCCGGCAGCGTCACTTCCCACTCACCCGGCGGTACGCCCGCCTTGTAGAAGCCGCCGTCCGCATAGGTCGTGGTACCGATCTCCTGTCCCGTATTCAACTCGCGAAAGAGGATCGGGACGCCGCCCACCCCCTCGCCGTCGAGCAACACGATGCCGGCAAGCTCCGCGCCCGTCACCACCGGGATCTCGACCGAGACGAAGCTGTTGGGGGAGGGGCGCACGCGGATCACCTGCGCGGGAAGCACGTACAGCGGGTTGGCGAACGACAGGGAGTCCACGTCTATCGTGACCTGCTCGTACGGCACGAGGTCCCAGGTGGTAAACCGCCCATCCGCGTCGGTCTCGTCCAGCCAGCCGCCCACGTGTACCGGCACTCCCTCGATCCCCGGCTCGCCCCCATCCCGCCGGCCGTTGCCGTTCTCGTCCAGGAACAGCGTGCCCGTCACGCCGCCGCGACCCAGGTCACTGCCGTCGCTCCAGCGGACATATCGGGCGTCACGGTCCCACACGGCCGAGCCGCTCGTGAACATGATGCCATCGCTCCCGGAGCCGCTGGTGAAACGATTGCGCGTGCCCACGCGCGGGCGGCCGCGGAGCGCCGACGCCAATCCCAGGTCCAGCGTCACGCCGGCGGCGTTGCTCCAGCCCAGCCCCAGGTCGGCGCGGATGTTGCGGATCTTCCGGGCCAGGCTCACCGAGATCTGATTCACCCCGTTGCCGGGATCCACGCTGGCGAATCCCCGCATCGTGGTGTTTCGCACCCAGCGCCAGGGCCCCGAGAGCAGGGCGTCGCCGCCCAGTTCCAGGGCCAGGCGGGTGACGCCGTCGGCGGCCTGGCGTCGAAACACGTCGCGCCGCAGTCCCGCCGAATAGCGCACCCGGCCCAGGCGGGCGCTCGCGGTGGCCTGGTCGAAGGCTCGCGAGCTTCCCGGTGCGCTGGAACGCACGCTGTTGGCCCGGACGTACAGCGCGCCGCCGAGCGCGCCCGGGTGCCAGAACAGCGACGCCTCGGTCCGATGCCGCTCGGCGAACGTGCCCGCGAAATCGAGTCCCGATTGGTCGAAGGCGGTGTATCCCACGTCCGCCCGAAGATCCTCGTGGGGTTCGAACGCCGCGACAGCCCGCAGGTGACCGTTGACCACCGCCTCGCCCGTGAGACTGAGCGGCGGCAGTGGCGCGCCCGAGGCCACGACGTACGGTTGCCAGACGTCGCTCCTGCCGGCGCGGAAGAACGCGTCCCATCCGCCCTGGAGCGTGAGGTGCGGCGAGACGCCGTACCGGGCGTCGGCGCTCACAAGCCCGTCGCACGGGTCGAAGCGGCACCCACCACCCGCCAGCGTGTATTCGACTCGGCCCGTGGGGAGCCGGCTGAACGGCACGCGCACCGTGCGTCGCTGGCGCACGACCTCGCCCGCCGGTCCATACAGCACCAACTCGAAGGGATTCTGGCCGTACCGAAGCCTCAGCGGCATACGGTAGATGCCGCCGCTCGCGGTCATTTCCTGGTACGCCAGGAGGCGGCCCCGGGTGTACAGCTCCACCTCCCACCCTGGTGGGATGGTACCCGCCACCTGCTCCACCTCGA
>CAZVKD010000292.1:0-3772 GCA_964627675.1 uncultured Gemmatimonadaceae bacterium | reverse complement strand
CCGGCGGCAACGTGGGCGGGGGATTCGCCGGCGCGGTGCCCCTGGGGCGGTTCGCGTTGGGGTTTGGCGCGACTTACCGGCAGCCCATGGGATACGTGCCGGTGCTGGGCGAGACGCGCGAGCTGCGGCCCGGGGCCGAACTCAAGTTTCGCGCCGGTCTGGAGGGGCCGGTGGCGCGGCGCACCTACGTGCGCGTTGCCGGGATTTTCGCCCGCACCCAGAAGGACCGGATCTCGCTCCCGGGCGTGGGGGATTCCACCAAGAACGGGTTGGGCAATCGCGTCATTGGGTATCTGTCGGTCAACCAAGGGTTGGGGCGGGGGTCGGTGACGGTGTATGGTTTCGATGTCTTCCGCGGCGACCCGCAGGTCGAGCAGACCGCGATTGGCGCGGCGCGGCTGCCGCGCGGGAATCTGGTCGCCGGCGGCGGGCGGATTGACTGGCCGGTGGGCGAGCGCGTGGTGGTGTCGCCCCAGGCCGAGTTTAGGCTCTCGACCGCAGCCCCGAGCGATACGGTCGCGGCACTGGAGAAACTGGGGCAGTCGGTCAGAGCCGGGGCCGACGTTCGCATTCAAGTCGCCCGCAGCGCCGCGCTGGTCGTGCAGGGGAGTGGGGTGAGCGGGCACGTGGTGCAGTCGGGCACGCGGGTTTCTCTCAGCGGCTACCGGGCGTCATTGTTCCTGGAAGTCAGCCCGTGAGACTCCGGTGGACGGCGGCTCTATCCACGCTGGGGCTCGCGGCGTGCGCGGACCTGTTCGGACCCGGCCACATGACGGTGCGGCTGGACATCGTGCCGCAGTTCGATCGCACGGACGGCTACGCGCAGACTGCCACTGATGCCGACTCGCTGCGCATCTGGATCGTGCGCGACAGCGCCGGCTCGTTCACGGACACGATCGTTCGCGCCACCGTCCGCATCGACCCGGACTCTGGCACGGTCAACGCGGCGTTCACCGTGGTGTTGCTGACCAGCCCCCAGAACTTCCGTATTGTCCTCGCGGCGATCCGCAGCTCCGACGGCGCGGTGCTGTTCTCCGGCGTGAGCACGGTGCAGGTCAGTGCAGGTCCGGGAACCGCGGGCGGCCAGCAGGTAAGCATTCCGGTGAGCTACGTGGGACCACGGGCCAGCCGCCTGGTCATCGCGCCCCGGGACACGGCTGTCACGGCCGGGTCGTCTTTCGTCTTGCGCGCGACCGCCTACGGCAACCTGGATTCGGTGCTCGACGTCCGGGCTCGGTTCGCCCTGGTGACGCCGGCGGATTCCGTCAAACTGCAGGTCAACCGGCTGAGCGGATTGGTCACCACGGTGGCGAACCAGACCGGCTCGGTGCTGATCTATGGTTACACGCCGGACACCGCGGCCACGGACACGGCGCGCGTCTATCTCGGGGCCGTTCCCGCGGCCGTGCGAGTGACGCCGGGGTTCGCGGGGGTCGTTCCAAGCGGCACCGTGCAGCTCACTGGACAGGTGGTGGATGCGAGCGGCAACCCGGTGGCCGGTACCACAGTCGCCTGGCTGTCGCGGAGCCCTGGGGTGGCCACGGTGAACGCCACGACGGGACTCGTGATTGGGGTGGCTGTGGGGAACGCGGTCGTGGTGGGGAGCGGTTCCGGGTTCAGCGACTCCGCGCTGGTCGCGGTGTTGCCCACGACCAACGTGCTCGTCTCCTCGACGTCCGGCGGCCGGGCGTTCCGCGCCGCTCGGGTGGGCGACACGGTGGTGGTGGACATCACGGCCGACATGGCGTTCACGCCGAACGAGCGACTCGGGAGCTACAACGCACGGCTTCAGTGGGATCCGGCGGTGCTGCAATTCGTGGGCGTGGTGAACACGACCTTCGCCGCCCCCACGGTCAACGCCGACAGCGTGTCGGCCGGGAAGTTGCGCTTCGCCTCGGCGGACGCCGCCGGCGCGTCGGGCCAGGTCGTCGTGGCGCGGGTCCGACTGCGTGCGCTCACCACGGGGACGACGTCGCCCGCGCTCACCATCAGCGAGTTGTCGGCAGCCTCGCCCACGTTCACCAATCTGCTTTCACGAGTGACCGTGACGAGCGGATTCGTCACGGTCCGTCCTTAGGAGGGTAGGGGTATGACATCGGTCCGTTGGTTCACGCTCTTGGGCCTGACGCTCGGGCTCATCGCCTGCGAGGATGACCCGCTCAAGTCCGGCCTGCCCGAGGCGCCTCCGCCGCCCAACCAGGGCGTTCAGGCGTTCATCCAGGTGGACAACGCCCAGGCACGACCCGGCGATGAGGTCCGGGTCTTCGTGCGCATGCAGTTCGGGACGGACAACGGGGCGAAGCTCGGTAGCTACACCGGGCGCCTGACGTTCGATCCGGAGGTCGTCGCGTTCCTGAGCGAGACCAAGATTGATGACGGCCTCCGCGTCACCAACCCGAACAACGCCGGATCGGGGGAACTGCGATTCGCCGGCGCCTCGGCCACGGGGTTCAACGACCTGACCTTGTTCGAGGGTTTGTTCCAGGTCAAGAAAGCGGGCTTTCTCGACGCGATCAAGCTCGAGATGGAAGAGGCCTCCGCGGCTGCCACGCTCGCCAACCTGGCGCCGAGCCTGGACGTGCCCGCCAGGGTGTTCCAGCGGCCGGGGATCAAGTAAGGGACGCGTGAGGAGCGAGGCGTAACGGGGTGAGGGGGACTGCGCTGTCCCGGATTCGACGCGCCGTGTGCGCCGCGGCGACCGCCTTCGTGCTGGTCGCGGCGGGCGCGCGCCCGGCGGCCGGTCAGACCATCGTCGCGGGACCGACGACGACGGCGCTGACGGCGGCCCCCGGTGAGCGCGTGGCGCTCCCGATTGCCATTGATCTCACGGGGGCCCCTGGCGTGTCCCTCGGGTCCTTCCGCCTCTCGTTGCGATTCAATCCCACGTTGCTCAAGGTCATCGGCACGGCACCCGGGGCGTTCGCCGCGCCCGTGTTCAACACGGACTCCGGCGCGCAGGGCGTGGTGAAATTCGCCGGGGCGAACGCCACCGGCGCAACCGGGTTCTTCACGCTGGGGAGCGTGCTGTTCGAGGCGCTGTCCACGGTGGCGGGCGACACCCTGCGCGTCGCCTTCCAGGAGCTCGTGGCGGCCGGCACGTTCGCGGATCTGTTGCCTCACCTGGTGGTCACGCAGGGCACGTTCTGCGGCGGCTCGCTGTACGGCGACCTCGATGGAGACGGCATCGTGAAGGCCGTTGACGCTCAGGTAGTGCTGATGCACGCCGTGGGTCTCCCGGTCACGGCGGACACGACGCTGGGCGACGTGGACGACGACGCGCGCGTGAACCCCCGCGACGCCCTGATCATCCTGAGCAAGGTCGTCGGCCTTGACGTGAGCGCGTTCCGGGTGGGTCAGTTCGCCACAGCCGCGTGCGTGGGCGGAGCGCCCAAGACCGTGCAGATCTTCCCGGAGCCCTTGGCGCTGGCGATCGGCGACCAGTTCCTGGCGCGGGTGGATGTGCGGGACAGCGTGGGGAACCTGTTGGCGGGAAAGGGCCTCGCCTGGGCGTCGTCGAATACCGGCGTGATGACGGTGGACTCGACCGGCAAGATCACCGCCGTGGCGAACGGGTCTGCCCTGCTCACGGCGGCGGTCAGCCCCGGAGTGACGGATACGCTGACGGTGTCGGTCGGGCCGCGACACCGATGGGTGGTGAACGCCGCCGGCGCGCAGGGCCAGGCCAGCGAAGTCGGGAGCGACCTCTACCCGTTCAGCACCATCCGCCAGGCGCTCGATCGAGCCGCCGACGGCGACACGGTCGTGATCCGCT
>CAZVKD010000291.1:0-3780 GCA_964627675.1 uncultured Gemmatimonadaceae bacterium | reverse complement strand
CCAAGTCTTGCTCCCGCAGCCGCAACGATGCCGCGCCGTAGAACACCGAATTCCCCCCTACGACCTCGTTGGGAAACAGCAGCCGGCGTCTCACCCACTGGTCCGCCTCATAGGGGGTGGCGCTGCGATACCGGCGCTCGACGTGGATCGCCATCGGATCCCATGCAGAGTCGTCGCGGGCCGCCCAGTCACCACGTTCCAGGACCGTGACCGACACACCAGCCCGCGCCAGCGCGAGGGCGACCATGCTGCCCCCGAACCCGCTCCCGATGACCAGCGCCTCAGAGAATGAAGTCTCGATCCGCGGCATCCCAGCGCATATCAGCGCGTGTGGTGGAACCACAACAGTCGGCCGTCGTTGGCGGCCGCGCGGCAAGCTATTGACTCGCAAGGAGGCGGGGCAAGGCGACCCGCGGCCACCGGCACTTTCGCGAACGGGCGAACGCCGCCACCTTGGTCCCGAGGAGCATCATGACCACCCCCTCAGCACCCGACGCGCCAGCCGCCTGGCGGCACCACCTTCAAGACGAGGCGGATGCGGCGTACCTGTACGAGCTGCTCGCCGAGCGGGAGCCGGATGCGGAGCGCCGTGACCTGTTTCGCCGTCTCGCGGACGTCGAGCACCGCCATACCGCCGTCTGGCGGTCGGTGCTGGCCGAGCACGGCACCGAGATCGCCCAGGTCCCGCCGTCTGCGCGCGCCCGGCTGCTCGGCTGGATCACCCGGTACGTAGGGTCCGACCTGCTGGTATCCCTGATGTTTCGTGAGGAAGGCCAGGAGGTGAAATCTTACCTCCAGCTGCACCGGCGGACCCCGCTCGGAACGGCGCGAGACGCGGCTCTCCTGCTCGCTCGCGAGTCCGCCGAGCACGCCCGCACCCTCGGGTCCATGGCCGGAAGCGCCGAGGAGCCCTGGCACCGCATGTCCTCCGGCGGCTTCCTGCGGAACGTCGTATATGGCTTCAACGACGGGCTCACGGCGAACTTCGGGCTGGTGGCCGGCGTGATCGGCGCGTCGGTCGAACCCCACATCGTGATGGTATCCGGAGTGGCCGGGATGATCGCGGACGCGCTCTCCATGGGCTCGTCAGGGTACCTGGCCGCCAAGAGCGAACGCGAAGTGTATGCCCACGAGATCGCCATGGAGGCCGAGGAAATCCGCATCATGCCCGAGGTGGAGGAGGAGGAGCTCGCGTTGCTGTACGAAGCGAAGGGGATGCCACGGGAGCACGCCCGCGCGCTGGCGCGGGACGTCATGCAAAACCCCGAGCGCGCCCTCGAGGAGAAAGCCCGCGAGGAACTGGGCATCGCCCAGGCGCACACCACACCGCTGCGCGAGGGGTGGATCACGGGGGCCGCCACGGCGGTGGGAGCCTTCATCCCGGTGGCGCCGTTCCTGGTGCTCCATGGCCCCGCGGCTGTGTGGACCTCGTTCGCCATTGCGATGGCGTCCCACTTCGCCGTGGGAGCGGCCCGCAGCGTGTTCACCGGCCGCAGTGTGGTCCGCAGCGGCCTGGATATGTTCGTCGTGGGGCTCGGCGTTGCCGTGGTGGGCTATTTCATCGGCGACCAGGTGGCGAAATGGCTGGCCTGACAAACGGCGGAGGAAGAGGGGGCGCTGAGGCACACACCGGGCTGGACGTTCGGACCGCATCCCGCCCGCCGCGGACGTCTCAAAGCACCAGGTTCACCAGCTTGTCGGGGACGTACACCACCTTCTTGACGGCACTCCCGTCCATGAAGCGCCGCACGCCCGGGTCTGCGAGCGCGCGACCAACCACCTCTTCCTGACTCGAGCCGCGGGGGACGGTCAGCCGGCCACGCAGCTTTCCGTTCACCTGCACGGCGACCTCGACGTCGTCCTCGCGGGCCAGCGCCGCGTCCCACGCGGGCCACGACGCCTCGAACACGCTCTGGCGGTGCCCAAGGCGCTCCCAGCACTCCTCGGCAAAATGCGGGGCGAACGGGGCCAGCATGATGATCACCGGCTCCACGAGCTCCGCCGCGACGCGGGCGTCCGTGCGTCCGGCTGCCAGCCCGCTTCGCTCCCTGAGCAGGTTCAAATACTCCATCAGCGCGGCGATAGCGGTGTTGTAGCGCAACTCCTCGAGGTCATTGGTGACCTTGCGGATGGTCTGGTGCAGTTTGCGCAGCGAGGGGCGATCCGGTTCGACGTCCCGGGCCACGGCGAACGCCACGCTCCACAGCTTGTCGAGGAATCGCCGGATCCCGGAGATGCCCTCGTCGCGGAAGTCGCCCCCTTCCTGGTACGGCCCGAGGAACATGAGGTACATGCGGAAGGTGTCCGCCCCCCACCTGGCGATATAGGTGTCGGGAATCACCACATTGCCCCGGGACTTGGACATCTTGGCGCCGTCCTTCACGATCGTACCGTGGGCGCGGAACCGTTTGTACGGCTCCTCGAAGGGCAGATACCCGAGGTCGTGCAACACCATCGTGACGAACCGGGAGTACATCAGGTGCAGTACCGCATGCTCGTTGCCGCCGATATAGCTATCCACCGGCAGCCACTTCCTCGTCAGTTCCGGATCGAACGGCCGATCGTCGAACTCGGTGGACGGGTACCGCAGGAAATACCACGCGGAATCGAGGAACGTGTCCGACACATCGGTCTCGCGGCGCGCCGGCTGCCCGCAGGCGGGGCACGGGACTCGATACCACGATTCGACACGGGCGAGCGGCGAGACCCCGCTCGCGTCCGGGCGGAAGTCCTCCAGCGCCGGCAGCAGGACGGGGAGGTCCTTCTCCGGTACCGGCACGGTCCCGCAGCGATCGCAATAGACGATCGGAATGGGTGGACCCCAGTAGCGTTGGCGGGAAATACACCAGTCGTGCAACCGGTACTGCACCTGGGGCGAGCCCAGGCCCTGCTCCGCCAACCAGACGGTGATGGCGGGCGCCGCCTCGCGGCACGACAAGCCATCGAACCGCTCGCTGTTCACCAGGACGCCCTCCCACGACACGAACGGCAGGCTGTCTGCGACCGTCGCCGTTGCGCCCGAGCCATCCGCCTGCGGCTTTACCACCCGCCGAATCTCCAATCCGAACTGGGTGGCGAATTCAAAGTCGCGTTCGTCGTGCCCGGGCACGCCCATGATGGCGCCGCTGCCGTACTCCATGAGGACGTAATCGGCCACCCAGATGGGGACGGACTCACCGGTGGCCGGGTTCCGCGCGTACGCCCCGGTGAACACGCCCGTCTTCCGCCGATCACCGACCCGGCGTGAGACCACGTCCATCTGGGCCACCCGATCCCGGTAGTCCTGCACCTCGGCCCGCCGATCGCCCGCGGTGAGGCTCTCCACCAGCGGGTGCTCCGGCGCGAGCACGAGATATGTCGCTCCAAAGACGGTGTCGGGACGCGTGGTGTAGACCCGGATGGCCTCGCTCACCGGGGTCGCGAAGACCAACTCGGCCCCTTCGGAGCGCCCGATCCAGTTGGTTTGGAGCAGCCGCGTTGACTCGGACCAATCCAGCGTCTTCAGGTTCTCCAGCAGGCGCGAGGCGTACTTCGTGATGGTGAAGAACCATTGCTCGAGCAAGCGCTGCGTCACCCGCACGCTGGGATGGCGCTCGCAGAACCCGTCAATCACCTGCTCGTTCGCGAGCACGGTCATGCACTCGGGGCACCAGTTCACCGGCGCCCGTTTGCGCTGCGCCAGTCCGGCCCGGTAGAGCTGGAGGAAGATCCACTGGGTCCACTTGTAGTAGGCCGGATCGGTGGTGGCCAACTCGTGGTCCCAGTCCACCATCAACCCGA
>CAZVKD010000290.1:0-3827 GCA_964627675.1 uncultured Gemmatimonadaceae bacterium | reverse complement strand
ATGAGCGGCAACTTCGGGCTCGTCTTGGCCTTGGACGCCTCGACTTTCCAGCTCTGGTATGCGCTGATGGGCTTTGCCGCGTACGGGATGGTGGTGCACGACCGCACACCCCGTGCGCTCGGAGCGGGGCGGCTGTACCTGGCGCTGGTGCTGCTGGGCGAGGTCATGATCTTCGCCGGGGCCGCGCTCCTGTATCGCGCCGCTGGGAGCGTGCTGTTCGCCGATCTCACCGAGACCACCTTCGCCACCCCCGCCGGGGGCCCGGCTCTCCTCCTGTTTTTGGGTGCGTTCGCCATCAAGTCGGGAGTGGTTCCGCTGCATGTCTGGCTGCCGCCTGCTTACGCATCGGCGCCGGTACCAGGCACGGTGGTGCTCGGCGGCGCGATGATCAACGCGGGCCTGCTGGGCTGGCTCCGGTTTCTGCCGCTCGGGACGCCCGTCTCGCCGGTGGTCGGGCCGGCCTGCATCGCCTTCGGTCTCGGCTCGGCGGTCTATGGAGCGGCTATCGGCGTGTTTCAGCGGGAGCCACGGGCAGCACTGGCCTATTCCAGTGTGAGCCAGATGGGCGTGGTGACCGTGGGTTTGGGGACGGCACTGATGGTCCCGGAGAGCTGGCCGCTGGTGCAACCGACGCTGCTGCTCTACGCCACGCTCCACGGGCTGAGCAAAGGCGCCCTCTTTCTCGGCGTGGGCGAGGCAGCAGGTGTCGGGGGCCGGTTCCGGCGGGCGGTGTTGGCTGGCGGTCTGGTCATTCCCGCGCTCGCGCTGGCCGGCGCGCCAGGCACCAGCGGCGCGGCCGCGAAGGACGCCCTCAGGTCCGCAGTCCACATGCTTCCCCCGCTCTGGGCTGACTTCGTCGGAGTCCTGCTGCCGGTCGTGGCGGTGGGAACGACCCTGGTGATGGCCCGGACGCTTCTTCTAGCCTTTTCACCGGCCCGGCCTGAGGGAGCGACAAGCGCGGTCCGGTGGTGGCCGTGGTTGGTGCTGGTCGGGATCGTGGCAATCTCGCCCTGGTGGCTCCCGAGCATGGCCGGCTGGACACCCGCGCCTGCGTCGTTCGCGGCTGCCCTGGCGGCGATCTGGCCGGTGGCGGCCGGTGCGCTGCTCGTGGCTGCGGCCCTTAGCGCCCGGCGGGCCGGACTGGTGAAGGAGTGGCCCACCATCCCGGCGGGCGATCTCTGGGTGCCGATCGAGCGAATCGCTGCCGGCGTCGCGCGGCGGCTGCGAGCCCGCCGGGCGGGTCGAGGAGGAGGGTGAGCTACGCCGAACCTCAGCGCCAGCCGCACGGCACCAGGGCTGTCCGCAGCGGGGGCTCTGCGTCGAGTGGCGACGGCGGGTGATCCACCTTGAGGACTCCGTGTTTCAGGAATCCGGCGGCCCACCTGCCGTTCGAGCCCCGGCCCGCCTTGGGTTGTCATCTGGTTCGAGGTGCTCATGACGTTCCGCCGTGGTTGCCGTTCACATTCACCGCTCCCGCGGCCGCGGCGTTCCACAACCAGGCTGCCGAGAGCGTGCGGCTGCCGATGGGACGGCGCGCACCGCATGGAACTCCGGCCACGCGGGTGGCGACCGGATCGGCTTGACGGTCAAGTGATCGCGCGCTCGGGCGCCTGAGCGCCCCGATCACCATCCCGCAGATGGCCCGCGCGGGTCTGGTGCTCAACCTGATGTTCGTCGTGCTGCGGGCGACGCCGCGCCATCTGCTCGTGGGTGCGGTCTTCGGGCCGTGAGGGCGGGCCTAGCCCAGGAATCGACCACTGCGGAAGGGGGGCGATCCTTCCGGGCGCCCCGTGGCGGTCGCGAGCGCCGATTGGATGGCGACAAACTCTCCCAGGTTTTCCATCGTCACCAGGCCGACCAGCCGGTCGCCATCGACGACGGGCAGGGTGTGACAAGAGCAGCGCTGCATCCGGCGCAGGGCGGTTTCGAGCATCTCGGCGACCTCGACCGTCCGGAAGTCCGTTTGCATCACCTCACGCACCGGAGCGTCCCGGTCCCGCTGGGCCAGCCCCACCAGCAGGTCCCGCCGGGTGAGGATCCCGACCACCCGGCCCCCCTCGACGACCGGGAAATCCTGCTGGGAACCCGCCAGGGTGAAATCGACGGCCCGCGACAGGGGGTCGCCAGGCGTCAGCGCCTCGAAGTTGGTTAGCATCGCCGCGGTCGTCGGGATGCCGTCCAGCGCCGCCGACAACTGCACCATGCTGGCTTCCTGCGCGGCGCCGATCCAGACGAACAGCGCGATGAAAAGGAGGAAGGGGTTGACGAAGAGCCCGACGAGGCCGAACAGGAGGGCCATGCCCTGGCCGATGCTGGCCGCGATCTGGGTGGCGCGCGTGTACTCGAGCCGGGTGGCCAGGAGGGCGCGCAGCACCCGCCCCCCGTCCATCGGAAAGGCGGGCAGCAGGTTGAAGGCCACCAGAATGACGTTCACCACGAGCAGTCGCTCCAGGAACGGGCCGCCGGTGATGCTGAGCTGCTCCAGCGGCGCAAACCCCGCCGTGAGGCTAAGCGCCGCCAGGAGCCCCGCCGCGATCACGAGGTTCACAGCCGGGCCGGCCAGCGCGACCCAAAGTTCCTGGAGTGGCTCCCGCGGCATGCGCTCCAGGCGGGCCACGCCCCCGATCGGTAGGAGGGTGATGTCGCGGGTCCGGATTCCGTATCGGGCCGCGGTGAGCGCATGGCCGAACTCGTGCAGGACAACGCAGCCGAAAATGGCCAGCACGAAGAACACACCCTCGAGGGTCTTGCCGAGATCGTGCCCCTGGGACCAGTGGCCTGCCACGACGATGGCGATCAGGATGAGGAACGTGGCGTGCACGTACACGCCGATGCCCCGGAACTCGCCCAGCTTCCAGGCCCACTTCATGGCGACGCCGGCGCCTTGAGCGTCTTCAGGTAGGCTACCAGCGCCGCGAGGTCGGCCTCCGGAAGCTTGTCGTACGCCTGCTTCCTGACTCTTGGCGCCATCTCCTGGGGAGCCACGATCCACTTTCGCAGGTCCCCATCATTCAGGCGACTGGCCACGCCGTCCAGCGGGTACCGCCGGTTGCCTTCGCCTTCGATCGAGTGACACACCCGACACCGTTGCCGGCGGTACACCTCCTTACCCCGGACGACCATCGTGTCCACCGGCGCCTGTAGCCCGGGGCCGCCGGGCGACACCGGCGCGGCGGGCACGAGCGCGGCCGCGACGAGAAGTACACCGGTCATTCCCAACACCTCGTGGGTCATCCATCACCTCGCGCCGTTCTCTGGTGCGGCAATACCCTTCGGTGCCGATCGAAAGGTGGCCCCGACATCCGGACCGGACAAGCCGGTGCCACGTTGCGGGTTGCCCCTCGCCAGTGCTGAGGCGGTTCCCCCGGAAGCGCTGGGCTATGTCCGACTGCCGGATCCCTGCCGGAAGAGCCGGCCAGCGCCAGCTTTCAGCAATGGAGTGCGCATTCGGCGAGCCGATCACCTGCGCTACGAGCACCATCGTGTCCACCGGCGTTTCCGCAGGCCGGACCAGGACTCGAAGATGTGCACGGACGCGGGATATGACCGGAAGACCGCGGGTACAGGGGGAGATCAGTTCCCCCGCAACCGCTCCGCCTCCGCCACCCGGGCCAGCGCGATGATGTACGCCGCGGTGCGCCAGGGCACCTGCTTCTCCTTCACCACGTCCCGCACGGCACGGTAGGCCGCGGTGATCTTGGCGTGCAATTCCCTGTTCACGTGCTCCAGCGGCCAGCGCTGCTGCTGGAGGTTCTGGGCCCACTCGAAGTAACTCACGATCACGCCACCCGAGTTCACCAGGAAGTCCGGCAGCACGGGGATACCGC
>CAZVKD010000289.1:0-3830 GCA_964627675.1 uncultured Gemmatimonadaceae bacterium | reverse complement strand
TCGCGGGCGCGCTGGGCGGTCCGCTCGGCGCACGCCGCCACGTCCCGGCAGACGGTCAGGATCGTGCCCTCGACCGGCTCCTCCAGCGCCTCGAGCACGCGGTTGGCGCCCTGGCGCAGGGCCCTGGCCAGATCCGCCGGGCCAACGACGTCGCGCTCGCCCAACGCCTCGCGGAATCCCACGAGGAACTGCGAGAGGAGCATGCCGGAGTTGCCCCGCGCCCCGAACACGCTCGCGTCGGCCATGGCGCCGACCACGGCGGGGAGCCGCGCGGATCGGTCCAGCGTGCGCACGGCCTCGGCCACCGCCCGCATGGTCAGGGCGAAGTTGGTGCCGGTGTCGCCGTCGGGGACGGGGAAAACGTTGATGCGGTTCAGTTCCTCGCGACCGGCCTCGACCCACTCCGCCGCCGCCAGGACGCACCGGCTGAGCCGCCGGCCATCCAGATAGGCGATCGCCACCGCCCCGTTGGGCACGGCAACCCTATTCCCGAACCACCCAGACCCGCACTTCGGCGTGGACCCCCGCGTCGAGGCGAACCGGCACCTTGTAGATGCCAACCAGCTTGATCGGTTCGGCCAACTCGATCCGGCGCTTGTCTATCTCGTAGCCGTGCTCGGCCAGCCGGGCCGCGATGTCGGCCGACGTGATCGAACCGAACAGGCGATCGCCGTCGCCGGCCTTCATCGTGAAGGTGAGGGACACGTCGCCCAATCGCCTGGCCAGCTCCTCCGCCGAGGCCCGCTGCGAGGCCTGGTGCGCCGCCCGCCGCGCCCGCTCCGCTTCGATGCGCCGCCGGTTGCCCGCCGTCGCGACGACGGCGAGCCCCCGCGGGATGAGGAAGTTGCGGGCGTAACCGTCCTTCACCGTGACCAGTTCGCCCGCTCGCCCGACGTGCTGCACGTCCTCGCGAAGAATCACGTCCATGGAAGAATCCTGTTGGGAATCCAGAGTGGTCCGTTGCCCGTCAACCCGACGGCCGCCCCCTTCGGTCCCAGCGGCGCCGGAGATCCAAGCCCGCGTCCAGGACCCCGAGGAGGATGGCGCCCGCCAGGACCGCGGGCAAGATGAATACCACGGCGAGAGCGCTGAGGATCGCCGTGCCCAGCCCGGCGCCCCCGGCGGCGGAAAGGCCGAACGCGGCCACCGCAAGGCCACGCAGCGCGTACAGCGCGCCGGTGACGACCAGCAAGTTGGCGGCCGCGAGCTTCGCCGCCGCCAGTCGCGGCACCAGAATCACCGTCAGCGCCGCGACGGCGAGCCAGCCCATGTGCTCCGTGAACCGGAAGTCGCGGAACTTGCCCGCGGGAGCGGCGATCGGTTGCCGGGCCACGCGCTGGTACACGCTGGAGGCCAGGACCAGGCCGGCCATCAGCTGAAGCGCCACCACGGCCGCGTAGTGGTCGGCCAGGAACCCGACGCTGGCGTCGAACCAGCGCTCGAGGTCCGCGCCGACGCTCGCCGCCGGACCCGAGCCCGACGCCGACACGAAGAACCGTGCGAGCACCATCCGGACCGCGAACCCGGTGCGGCGTTCCACCCAGAATCGCACGTCGTCCCAGGCCCAGGGTCCGGCGAGGAACATCACGGCGAGCCCCAGGGCCGCCGAGCCGGCCGCCAGCAGGACGCGGTGCGTCACCGAACTGTGGCTGTAGCGCGATGCCAGCACGAACGTCGCCGTGGCAATGACCGCCGCGGCCTTCGTGGTCTGGTCGGCCATGGTCCCCGGTTGCAAGAGCCACCAGAGGCTCGCCCCCGAGGCAAGCCCCGCCGTGACCAGCTCACCGCCCGTTCGGGGGCGCGAGAGCAGGAGCAGGGTGGCGAGCGGCAACGTTGCAATGCCCACGGGGGCGAGCAGGGCGAAGGCCACCGCCGCGCCCACCACCCGCCCGAGCCGGCCCTGCGGTGAAGGCGCCCGCTCGGAGCCGGTGGTCACGTCAGCGAACGTACCCGCGAATGTAGGGGATCAGAGCCGCCTGGCGCGCCCGCTTGATCGCCCGCGCGAGCTGGCGCTGATGCCGGGCGCAGTTCCCCGTGAGGCGAGCCGGCAGGATCTTGCCGCGCTCGGAGGTGAAACGAACCAGCGTGCGCTCGTCCTTGAAGTCCACCACCCGCACGCCCATCTCGCATATCGTGCACGACTTGACGGGTCGTTTCATTCGTCCAGATCCTCTACCCGAAGGTCGTCAGCGGTTTCGTCATCCCCTTTGATCGTGGCGGGCGTCGCCCCGTCGTCAATGACCACGAGGTGCCGCAGCACGGCTTCGTCCAGCCGAATGGCGCGCTCGAATTCCGGCAGCGCCGTGGGATCAGTGGCCAACTTCGCTACCACGTAGTAGCCCGTGTCCCGCCGCTTGATGGGGTAGGCGAGGGTACGCTTCCCCCAGTGCTCCAGCGAGCTGATCCCTGACGCGCCGTCGGGGGAAGAGGCAAGCAACGCGTGGAACCGCTGCAGGCGTTCATTCACCTGCGCCTCGTCCAGCGCGCTGTCGAAGATGTAAACCACCTCGTACTTGCGAGTCATGCCACCATCCTTTGGTCATGAGCGACCCCGGCCCGGTGCCGGCCGGAGTAGGAGATATGTGCGCGAACGTTAGTCAGCTCGGACGAGGATGTCCATGTGCAAGAAGGTTGGGAAGGTTGGGAAGGTTGGGGGGAAGGTTCTGGAGGTCCGACCTTCACCACCTTCACCACCTTCACCACCTTCACAACCTTCACAACCTTCACAACCTTTCCTTCCCACCCTTCATCCCCCTCACCCCCTTTCATCCCTCACACGTTGAACCGGAACAGCAGGACGTCGCCGTCCTGCACGCGGTAGTCGCGCCCCTCGCTTCGGACCAGCCCCCGTTCCCGGGCTGCCTTGTAGGAGCCGGCCGCGACGAAGTCTTCCCACGAGATGGTCTCTGCGCGGATGAACCCTCGCTGGAAGTCGGAGTGGATCTCCCCGGCGGCGTCGAACGCCGTGGCCCCCCGGTGAATGGTCCAGGCGCGCACCTCTTTGTCGCCCACGGTGAAGAACGTCTCCAGTTCGAGGAGCCGGTATCCGGCCTTGATCAGCCGCTCGAGCCCGGACTCCGTGAGCCCGGCGCTCGCCAGAAACTCGGCCCGCTCCGCCGCCGGCAGCTGTGCCAATTCGGCCTCGAACCGGGCAGAGCACACCACTACCTCGGCCTCCTCGTGGTGCCGCGCTACGGCGGCCCGAAGTCGCTCCACCGCGGGCACGGCCGCTCGGGCCAGGTCGCCTTCTGAGACGTTGGCGGCGTAGAGGATCGGCTTGGCGGTGAGCAGCCCGAGCCGCCGCAGGGCGCGGATGCTGGCATCGTCCTCGCCCGCCTCCCGCGCGCCGCGTCCCTCTTCCAGCTCTCGGGTCACGCGCTCGAGCAGGACCAGCTCGGCCTGGGCGGCCTCGTCGCCCGCCCGGGCGCTCTTGCGGGCCTTGTCCAGGCGTCGCTCCACGACCGCCAGGTCCGCCAGCGCCAGCTCGCTGGTGATGACGTCGTGATCCCGCTCGGGGTCCACGTCGCCGGTCACGTGCGTGACGTCCGGGTCGTCGAAGCAGCGCACCACGTGGACGATCGCGTCCACTTCGCGGATGTGCGACAGGAACTGGTTGCCCAGCCCTTCGCCCCGGCTGGCGCCCTCCACCAGGCCGGCGATGTCCACGAACTCCACGAACGGCGGCGTGACCTTGGGCGGTCGCACCACCGCGGCCAGACGCTCGAGCCGGGGCTCGGGCACGGCCACGACGCCGACGTTGGGATCCACCGTGCAAAACGGGTAGTTGTCGGCCGCGGCGCGGCCATTGGTGAGCGCGTTGAACAGCGTGG
>CAZVKD010000288.1:0-3856 GCA_964627675.1 uncultured Gemmatimonadaceae bacterium | reverse complement strand
CGCGACCGTGAGGTTGAAGTCCGAGAGCACCCCAGCGGACTCGTACCGGAAGTGGACACCGACCAGTGCGATGGCCGCTGTCATCGCCGCAGCCTCCCGAGGAGCGCGGCGCCGGTTCCCAGAACCACCCCGGTGACCGCGACATGCAGCATCGCGAGTCCGGCTACGACCGCTTCGGGTCCGCTGGCCTCCAGGGTGAAGATCCGTACCGTGAGCGGCTCTCGGCCGGGGGGATAGTAGAGAACCGCGGTCTCCAGGTCGCGCAGGCAGAAGACCGCGGCAAGCAGCCACGCCCCCCCCAGGGTCCGGCGCTGCAGCGGCAGCACAATCCCGAGCAGGCGGCGAACGTAACCGGCACCGAACGCGGAAGCCGCCAGTTCGAGCGACGCTGGGCTCTGCGCGACCGCCACCGGATGGTCCGGATTCCGATGATCCCGTACCGGGCGACGTATCCGAGGACGATGATGGCCATCCCCCCGTAGACAAACTGCGTCGCCGGGCGATTCCAGAGCGCGATGAGCCCCACGCCGAGCAGGACGGCCGGCGTCACGAAAGTGAGGACACCGACGAGGTCGAACGCCCGCGCGCCCGCCAGCCGCCGCGCGGACGCATGCCCCAGGACCGCCCCGAGCGCCACGATCGCGGTGGCCGCGAACGCCGCCCCCAGGAGGCTGTTCGCGAGGCTGCCGCCGATCCAGCGGGGCAGTTCCACAAACCCGCCGCCGCTGGCGGCCTTCCACGCCAGAGCCGCGATCGGGAGGAGTGCCAGGCCCGTCGCTGCCCAACAGACTAGCGAGAAAGGACCACGCCAGGTTCCCAGCGGGAGCGGCTCCCGGCTCCGATGACGGAGTCCCAGCGCGTCGAGCGGCCGCTTGCCAAAGAGCCAGCGCTCCGCGGCGAGGATCGCTAGCGCGAGCGGCAAGAGTGGTAACGACAGGAGAAAAGCCTCTCCGGGATCGTAGTCGATCCCTCCGAGCCTGGAAAACACCGCCGCGGGATACACGTCGAGCCGCAGGAACATCGGGACGCCCAGCTCGGAAAGGCGAGTGCGAAAACCAGGATGGCGCTCAAGGCGATGGCGGCCCAGACCAGAGGCAGCAACACGCGCGCCGCGACGCGCAGTGGCGGCGCGACGATCCGGGCCGCCTCTTCCAGGCTCGGGTCGACATTCCAGAGGCTGAGCGCGACCAGGGTCGTCACGACGGGCGCGAACGCCGGGCTCAGGATCGCCACATGTCCCAGCGGGTGGAGGAGAAGCCGCGCGGAGATCTCGCGGCCCACGAGCCCTTGGCGGCCGAACAGGTAGAACCACCCGAGGGCCAGGAGGAACGGAGGAAGGAACAGTGGAAAGGCGTGCGCGACGAGCAGCAGGCGCCCGCCACCCACATTCGTGCGGCCGAGGGGGAGCCCGAGAGGGATGCCGATGACGAGTGCGCCGCCCACCACCGCAGCCGAGAGCCCGAATGATCGGATCAGAAGGGTCCATGGCCGGGCGGAGGTGAAGACGGTGAGGCCTCGAAACGCCTCGCCAGGCCGCTCGAGGAGCGCAGGCACGGGCCAAAGAAGGGGGAGGAGGGCTACGAGCAGGAACAGTCCGCCGGTCCCCAGGATGATCGCATGCTGGTTCCATCGACCCGCACCCGGCGTCAAAGGCCGGTCCACGCTCGGAGGACTGGTTGAATCCTATCCATCTGCCGCGCCACGTCCGCGTAGTCGACGCTCATCGCGCGAAGCTCTCCCACGGCGGGGACCTGTGCGGGATGCCGGGTGTCGGCTCTTAGCGGCATGTGGGCTGCCGATACAGCGAGCGCAGCTTCGACATCGGCGGAGAGCAGATAATCGATCAGCTGCCGGGCGGCGTCTGGATTGGGGCCTCCTCGGATGCGCACCACGACCGTGGGCATTACCAGCGTCGCCGCGAATCCCGAGCCTGAACCACCCCGGGTTTTCCGGAGAGCTCACGGGTTGAGTGTCGCCGGGACGGCGGGGGACTCCGTGAAGAGCTTCTGGAAGGCGTGAAGTTGGTCCCGCTGCTGCGGAAGTTGCGCAATCGGCCGCAGCGCACGCTCCGTAATCGCCGGCCGGCGGACCGCCTCCGGCATCGACAGGATGAGCTGCTGGATCTCGGGGGCGAGCCGGAGCATCCCCATCACCTGGGTAACCCGGGCGCGCGTGATCCCCTCCCGGCGGGCGATCTCGGCCTGGTTGTGGACCTCGCCGGACCCCGAGGAGCGCCTGCCACTCGAGGGCTTTGCGGAGGAGTTCGACCACCCGGGGCGTCCGGGGGACCCCAAGGCGATCTGGACCGTCTGTTCGCCGTAGGCGGGCCAGGGCGCTTAGTCCGCCCAGCGCAGCCGGACGTGATCGACTGCGGCTAGCCGGAAGCGTCCGGCTTGCCGCGCTCAGCTAGCAGAGCCAGGGCTTCACCGGCGGTGCGGAGCGTAAGCGGGGCCCCTTTGTAGTCCTTGGGATTGCGCGTCACCAAGCAGTCGGCCCCTACTTGCAGGCAGGCCGCTGCCTGGGCGCCGTCCTCGAAGTCGCGCAGCCCAAGCCCGAGGGCCCGCTGAAAGCTCGCCTTGTCGAGTGGCACGACCGTCAGGAGTTGGAGGAGATCACTTGTGGCGGTTGCGGCAGCCGCCCGATCTCGCGCCCGGGCGACCACGTAGTACACGGTTGGGATTGCGTGACTGGCCACGTAGCCTGCGGCCTGACCCTTGGCAACGGCGTCCAGCAACGCGGTCGCGTCTTCGACCCACGGCTTGCGCTCCAACACAACGTCCAGCAGGACATTGGTATCGATCAAGAGCGCAAGCCTGGGGCCGTCAGCGACCGCCATATTTCCGAAGCAGATGCTTGCGATACGCCTCCCGGGTGGTCTTTCCGCCGGCCGCGATTCCCCGCAAGCGACGCACCAGAGGCGAGAGCTCGGCCGTGGCCGGCCCCTGCAACGGAAGCGCGTTCAGGAAGTCGTTTACCAGCTGCGACAGGTTCTTCCCGTGCCGGCGGCCGTAGCGTTCGCCGCGCGCGATCGCCGCAGGCTCCAATGAGAGGTTCTTGGGTACCTTGGCCATGGTAGGCGCTCTTATGCGCATACTGACGGTAATAATATGCGCATACCAGCGATTCTTGTCAACAGCAAGAGGAGTTCCCCCACTTCCTCAGAGCAGTGCGGTGACGCACGGAAGGACGTACAGCAGAACGAAATGGCCGTGTCCTCGACGGGCGAACCCGGGACCGCTTGCCCACAGATTATCTGCTGCAAGTATCACGTCCGTGAGGCGGCCTACCAGCCCTGGTCGATCAGCTCCTCAAACCGCGCCCTCTGCTCTGCGGCGCTCTCCAGCTGCGCGATGGGCTGCAACGCCCGTTCGGTGATCGCGGGCCGGTGGACCGCGTCGGGCATGGACAGGACGTGCTGCTGGATCCCAGGCGCGAGCTGTAGCATCCCCATCACCTGGGTGACCCGAGCCCGGGTGATCCCCTCCCGGCACGCGATCTCGGCTTGGTCCCGGACCTCGCCGGACTCGAGCAAGGCCTGCCACTCCAAGGCCTTGCGGAGAAGTTCCACCACCCGGGGCGTCCTGCGCTCCTTGGGCGGCTTCGGCTTGCCCCGGCGCGGCGGGATCGCGGACACGACCCGGTCGGGGGGCACCCGCCGCGTCAGGGTGCCCACGTTGCCGTTTTCGAACGCGCCCTTGGGCCCCAGGGCGATCTCGACCGTTTGTTCGCGGTAGGCGGCCACGGGCGCGCCGTTGATGCCGTCCACTGCGACGTGTACGATGCGGAACCAGATCTCGGGCTGGGCCCAGCCTGGGCGGCCGCGTCGAATACTGTTACATTCGGGGAGCCATACCCT
>CAZVKD010000287.1:0-3865 GCA_964627675.1 uncultured Gemmatimonadaceae bacterium | reverse complement strand
GACCGAGAGCGTCCCAGTGTAATACAGCGGGTTGAGGTGCGGCGCCGCGATCCAGCGTTGCAGCGGCGCCTCGACGGCCAGCGCCAGCTTCTCCAGCCAGCGCTCGAAGCGCGTGCGGCGCGGGCGCCAGGCGGCTACCACGTCAATGTCGGCCGGAGGCGGCTGCGGCGCGGACGCCGGCTGGCAATCCACCTCCGGATCAACACCCGGCAACAAATCCGGGCCTTTCTTCGCAAAAATCGACATATTCTGCCCAATTAGCCTGTTCTCATTAGATGCGTAGTCTAGTCGGGCGTTACTGCCCTAAGCCATGACAACATCACCGTTTCACCCGTGACATTTGTCACTAGGTTCACTCATCTCAGTCTCATAAAGTAACCCCGTCACCCGATACTCTCTATCCAATTTGTCGAGAGCCAGACGACGGACATGATCACACGGCAGGCGGACTACGCGGTACGCTCAGTGCTGGACCTGGCGTTGCGGGGGCCGGAGCAGGCGGCCTTCTCCCGGGACATCGCTGAGAGCCAGGATATCCCGCCCAGCTTCCTGGCTAAGATCCTGACCCGTCTCGCTACCCACGGCATCGTCCAGACCCAGCGCGGCGTGAATGGCGGGGTGCGCCTGGCGCGCCCGGCCGGCGACATCACGGTCCTGGAAGTGGTGGAGGCCATCGACGGGCCGTTATCGCTCAACCTGTGTGTGAAGGCCCCCGGCTTGTGTCCGCGGGACATGGATTGCGTGGTCCATCCGCTGTGGGAGACCCTGACCCAAGAGCTGCGCGAGCGCCTGCACGGCATGACTTTCGCGGGCCTGGCCGAGGCGGCCAGAGTGGCGCCGGCCGGGCTGCCTCGGCCAGCGCAAGCTGATTGAGATGAAAGCGGTCTGGCTGCTCAGGGGCTTATACGCGCTGGCTGCCCTGGTCACCCTGGGCGTGCTGGCCTTCGCCATTTTTCAGCCGATCAAGGTGTTGCCGCGCATCACCCTGGCGCCCCGCCGGGGGGTGGTGGTGGTGCGGTTGCCCACCTATGGCGTGGTATGGTCCCAGCCCATTACGCCCGGGTATCTCCGGGCGGCGCGCTGGCCCGCCGACGTGGTGTACCTGCACCGGCCGCACCCGCTGGCGGATCTCGCGGCGCTCGCGGTCAGGAGCCCCCTGATCATTCTCCATCATTCCGACGTGCAGCGACAACGAGCGCTGCGCCTGGCCTACGGCCCGCTGGCCCACCACGTGGCGCGACGCGCCGCCGCGGCCGTGGTGGCGTCGGCGGCGAACCTGAAGCACGCCGAGGACCTGGGGCCCGATGGCCGCGCCAAGGCGCGCGTGATTCCGTTCGGCGTGGACGAGATTCGGTTTTCTCCCAAGGAGGGCATCACCCGCCCCGCGGCCTTCCCGCCGCCGTCGCAAGGCGCGGTGGCGGTGTTCGTGGGACGGCTGGTGGCTTACAAAGGCCTGGACGTGCTCCTGCGGGCGATCGCCGGAACGACGCTGAACGTGGTGATGGTCGGCGGGGGCCCGGAGCGACCGCGGCTGGAAGCCCTCGCCGCCGAGCTCGCCCTGGGCAACCGCGCCGTGTTCGCCGGCGAAGCAGACCCGGACGAGTTGCCGCGGTTCTACCGCGCTGCCGACTACGTCGTGCTGCCGAGCACGACCCCGGCGGAGATGTTTGGCGTGGCCCTGCTCGAGGCCATGGCAAGCGGCAAACCCGTCATCTCCACGGCGCTGTCAACCGGCGTTGGCGATGTCAACGTGCCCGACGTGACGGGACTGGTGGTCCCCCCGGGAGACGCGCCGGCGCTTCGCGAGGCCATGCAGCGCCTCGCCACGGATGCGGACCTGCGGCGCAGCATGGGCGAGGCGGGACGAAAGCGCGTCGTGGCCGAGTTCACGCTGGACAAAATGGTTGACCGGCACCTCGCGCTGTGCGAGGAAGTGGCCAAACGCAGTTGAATGGGGGAGCAGAGACGGCGATCTTTGGACCGCAGTGCGCCAGAGGTGAGCCGCAGGCGGGAGGGCAGACGGGCAGTCGAGGTTGGGCCGGCCAGGTCGCACCTTTCACCCCTCCGGTCTTTCCCGCCGTGGCGGGGCCCTTAGCTCAGGTGGTTAGAGCAGCGGACTCATAATCCGCCGGTCCCAGGTTCGAATCCTGGAGGGCCCACTGATACGGCTGTCTTCGATCGGGTGCTCCTACCGGCCCATCAGGCTTCCCGTTAATTTTCGTCCCTCCCGGGTGGTTAGCTCAGCTGGTTAGAGCGCCGGTCTCACATACCGGAGGTCACTGGTTCGAGTCCAGTACCGCCCATGCCAGCTAGCTGATTGCTCGGCCGCCCGAACGGGCGGCGCGGATTCGATGTCCACCTGTCAACGGTGAATGACGTGCCAGTGAAACCCGCCCCGGCCCCAGCGGCGCTCGCGAAGGACGCCCGAAAACTCCTCCGTGCGGCTGCCAAGCATTGGCCGCCCAAGAAGGCCACACAGTTCTTCAAGCCTGAAGAGGAGGTCCTGACCCTGGGCATCACGGCCGCCCGGCTCCGGGACATCGAGCGCAAACTGTATGGCGCCGTTGCCAAGGGTTGGACCGCCGAGGAAGCCGTAGCCTTCGCCGACGACATGCTTGCCGAGCGGCACCAGGAAGGCCGCGCGCTGGCCCTCATGGTGTTGGCGCGCTTCAGCAAGACGTATGAAGCCGGGCTCCTGGATCGAATCCGCCGCTGGGTCGCCGGCAATCGGGTTGACAACTGGGCGCTGGTGGACCTTCTCGCCACCAAGGTGGTGGCGCCGCTGCTGGAGCGATTCCCGCCGCTGGCCGAGCAGCTGCGACCCTGGAGCCGCGCGCCGAACCTCTGGGTGCGCCGCACGGCCGCGGTGAGTCTGGTCCCGCTGGCACGGCGCGGCCAACACCTCACGCTCGCCTACAGCATGGCCGCCGCCATGTTCGAGGACCCGGATGACTTGATCCACAAAGCGACCGGATGGCTGTTGCGAGAAGCCGGCCGCACCAATCCGCGGCGACTCGAAGCCTATCTGTGCGCCCACGGCCCCCGCGTGCCACGGATCGCGATGCGGTACGCCATCGAGCGCTTCCCCGAGCCCAAGCGGCAGGAGATTCTCCGCAAGACCAAACCCGCCGAACCGGCGGCCTGACTCAGACGGCGCGGGCCAGCACGGCCGTCGTCACGGCAAGGCGGCGCAGTCCCGGGATTCGCTCCAGCCACCCCTCCAGCCGGCGAGTGGGGGGCAGGGTCCAATCCGGCTGGACGGTCAGCACGAACGCGACGTGCCGCACCGCCAGCGTGACAAAGCCGGCGCGCTCGAGCCCGTCCCGGATGACCCGGTCGGGCAAGAACGCCTCGTAAAAGTCTCCGTCCTTGGACCATCGTTGGTTCAGTCGTTCGAAGCGGCGCGCCCGCCGGTACATCGCCTTGAGCATGGCGTGAATGCTCAGCGCGTTGGGTGTGGTGATGAACAGGTGACCGTCAGGGCGTAGCACCCGCCGTGCCTCGCGCAGGAAGCCAGCCCACTGTGGAAGGTGTTCGATCATTTCGAACGAGACCACGAGCCCCACGCTGCCCGCGGCGACCGGCAAGCGGGTGGCCGTACCCACCAGGAAGCGCGCGGGGACGTGGTTCGCGCGCGCGAGCTGCGCCGCGAACCACACGCAGTCGGCGCTGATGTCGCACCCGATCGCTTCGGGGATTCGAAGGGCCTGGCTGAGATAGAGGGTGGACTCCCCGGGGCCACAGCCCACGTCCAGCACGCACCCGGGTCGCGGGAGCGCCGCCAGCATTTCCGCCGCCGCGTGAAAGCGGCGCCAGCGGACGTGTTGGACGGCCTGCCGGGAGAAGCCGAACTCTCCGCTGAAGT
>CAZVKD010000286.1:0-3902 GCA_964627675.1 uncultured Gemmatimonadaceae bacterium | reverse complement strand
TGGCCCTCCATGAACGTGACCGCACCCGAGCGGGTTCATCCTCTTGCCATCGGCGCGGCGATCTCCATCTTGCGTGCCCCAACCACGTACCGAGTGCACCCGATGACGAGACCCCGCGGTACCACCATTTCGTCACTTTCCGTGCTCGTCGCACTCCTGGTCGCCTGCGAGCGCGAGCCCGCCGCGACCGCGTTTGTCGGCGCCCGCCTCATTGACGGGACCGGGGCGGCTCCCATCGAGAATGCCGTGCTCGTCGTGCGGGAAGGTCGCGTGGAGAGCGTGGGTCCGAAGGACTCGATTTCGATCCCGGCGAACGCCACGCTGGTGGACGTGTCCGGCAAGACCATCATGCCGGGGATGGTCAACGCGCACGGGCACGTGGGGGACACACGCGGTCTCGAGGCGGGACAATACTCGACCGAGAACGTGGTGCGGCAGCTGGCGCTGTACGCGCGCTATGGCATCACCACGGTCAACAGCCTCGGCGGCGATCGGGCGGACGCGCTGCCGGCCCGGGCCGCGCGCGACAGCCCGGCGTTGACCTACGCGCGGCTGTACATCGCCGGCACGGTGATCGCGACGGACGATCCGGATTCCGCCCGCGCCATGGTGGACGCGAACGTGGCAATGCCCGTGGACCTGATCAAGATCCGGGTGGACGACAACCTGGGCAGCGCGCGCAAGATGGCGCCGACGGCCTCCCTGGCCGCGATCACGCGGGCGCACGAGCGGGGGTTGCTGGTGGCGGCGCACGTGTACTACCTGAGTGACGCGATGGACCTGCTGCGGAGCGGCGTGGACTTCATCGCCCACAGCGTGCGGGATCGCGAGGTGGACGACGATTTCATCGCGCTGATGCTGGAGCGCAACGTGTGCTACAGCCCCACGCTCATGCGCGAGGTTTCCACGTTCGTGTACCGGAGCGAGCCCGCCTTCTTCGCGGATTCGTTCTTCTTGGCCGAGGCGGATACATCGGTATTGGCCGCGTTACGCGACCCCGAACGACAGCGGCGCGTGCGGCAGGACCGTGCGGCGCAGACCTACGAGCGGCAGCTCGATGTGGCCAAGCGAAACCTAAAACGCCTGCGGGACGGGGGCGTGCGGATCGCCATGGGCACCGACACCGGGCCGCCCGCTCGGTTTCAAGGGTACTTCGAGCACCTGGAGCTGGAGATGATGGTAGAGGCGGGGCTCACGCCGTTGCAGGCGATCACGGCGGCGACGGGTGACGCCGCCTCCTGTTTGAGCCTCCATCGCGTAGGGGCGCTCCAGCAGGGCCGATGGGCCGATTTCATCGTGCTTCGGGCGAGCCCGCTGGACGACATCCGCAACACGCGGACGATCGAGTCGGTGTGGATCGCGGGGAATCGAGTGCCCGAGCGAGGGCGCTGATCGGGTTGTCGAAGCGGCCGGCGGCCGAGCGCTCGGCCCACCCGATCAAGTGGTCGTTTGTCGTCTGGCTGGCGACGGTCGGAATGGTGACGTTGTTGCTGCGGTACTTCAGCAAGTGAACTCAGTCAGCGCACCGCCCCCGCCGCGCCGCCCCAGCGGTCGTCGGCCACGGCGACGTAGGCGCGAGCCTGCGCGTCCCACTCGATGGCGTGGAGCCGGGCGAAGAAGCCGCCCTCGCCATTGGTGGTGACGTCGAATCCCGAACTCATGAGGGCGCTGCGAACGGAGTCGGGCCAGGCCGCCGCGGGACGATTCTCCAGGATCAATTGGTTGCCCGAAGGATGGAATCGCGGGGCCGCGAGGGCGTCAAGCAGGGCGAGCCGCTGATCCATCAAGCGGCTCAACACTTCCACGCTGGCCGAGACGATCCGCCGCCCGCCGCCGCCACCGGTGATCCACGTCGGTTGCCCGTCGCGGAGCACGATGATCGGGGCCTGCGACGAGAATGGGCGATCGCCCGGCGCGCGCGCCGGCAGATAGCCCATCGTGGCCGCGTAGAGAAACCCGAGTCCCGGCGTCACCACCTTGGAACCCAAGTTCGGGCCAAGCGACTGCGTGAGCGCCACGATCATGCCGTTGCGGTCAATGACCGAGACGTGCGTCGTGTGCGCTGGGTCAACGCTTGGCTCTCGCGCCGCGGGCACGCGAAGCCGTCGGATCGTTCGCGCCCGCCCGGCGGCCCATTCCTTCGAGGTCAGCTTCGCCGCTTCCTGCTCGGCGGGAAGGTACTGGCTCTCGGCGCGATCGGCGAAGCTGGCGTCCAGCGCTTGCGCCACGAGCGAGATCCATTCCGCGGTCCCCACTCGCCCCGCCAGGTCGAAGTTCTCCAGGATGTGCAGGGCCTCGATGACGGTGACGCCCGACGCGGGGAGATAAGTCCCGACGAGGTCGTAGCCCCGATAGCGCCCTCGGACCACGCGCGCCAGGTCAGGTCGGTAGCGGGCAAGATCGTCACGGCGGACGAAACCGCCGTTTCGTACCATGTCCGCCTCGATGCTGTCGGCGATCCAGCCGCGATAGAATGCCGCCGGACCGTCCCGAGCGATCGCCCGGAGCACGCCGGCCAGGTCGCGTTGGACCAATCGCTCGCCGGCCGCATACGGCGCACCGGTGGGCGTGAGAAATGCCCGTCGAGAGCCGGCGAACTGGCGCAGTCGGCCGGCCACCGCCGCGATACGGCGCGCCTCGTCCGCCGGCAACACAAACCCATCCTCGGCCAGTGCGATGGCAGGCGCCATCACGTCGGCCAGTGGGAGCGCCCCGTGCTGGGCCAGCGCCTCGGCGAGCGCGGCCACGGTGCCCGGAACGGCGATCGTGTCGTAGCCGTACGCGGTATCGCTTTCGCCGGGAAGTGGGTGCACGGCGGCCGCCGGAACCTCGGTCCAGCCGTCGAGCGCCGCGACCCGGCCGTCCGCGGCGCGGATCAAGAGATGAGTCCGTCCGCCGATGCCGGATTGCGATGGCTCGACGACGGCGAGCGCGAACGCCGCCGCGATCGCCGCGTCAACGGCGTTGCCGCCGCGCTCGAGGACGCCGAGCCCTGCCGCCGTGGCGAGCGGCGCCCCGGTTACGATGACTCCTCGCGCGGAGTGTGCCGTCTTGGCGAGTTGTTGCGCCGAATTCGCGCGCTGAGGGCAGATCAGGGTCGCCGCGGCAACGACCGCCGGGAGGAGGGGGCGAACCCGACATGACGCCATCGCGGAAACCGCAGCGCTGATTGCGGGCGCGGTCATGTGTGGGGCTGGGGGAGTTGCCCGCGCCCGGCCGGGCCTCACGGCTGCACACTCACAAACGCACGCACGTCCACAGCCACGGCCCGATCCTCGTACACAAACACCGGGTTTGCCTCGATCTCCAGGATCTCCGGGTGCGCCGCGGCGCACGCCGCGAGGCCCAGCGCGAGTCCGATCACGGCGTCCCGGTTGACGGCGGGCCGCCCGCGATGGCCGGCAAGCAGCGGCGCGATGCGCAGCTCGGCGAGGGCCGAGAGCACGTCGTGCTCCGTCACGGGGAGCAGCCGGATGGCGACGTCCCCGAGCGTCTCGACGGCAAGGCCACCCGCGCCCATCACGAGAACGGGACCGAATTGGGCATCGGTCCGCACGCCTACCAGTAACTCCGCGATGGGCGAGGGGAGCATCGGGGAGACGAGCGCACCGTCCACCTCCGCCGGCCTACCGCGCGTCGCGAGATGCCGCTGGACGGAGGCCAGCATTTGCCCATACGCGCTCGCGGCCGCGTCGGGATCGGGGATGCCGAGTCGCACGCCTCCCGCGTCGCTCTTGTGGGCGAGGAAGCGAGACACCGCCTTCAGTGCGACCGGTCCTCCGTACCTGCGAGTCGCCGCGCGCACGTCGTCGGGCGTTTGGCAGAACACCGCCGGCACGATCGCTACACCGTGAGCCGCGACCAGATCGCGCGCCTGAGGCTCGGGGAGGAGGTGATGCGGG
>CAZVKD010000285.1:0-3907 GCA_964627675.1 uncultured Gemmatimonadaceae bacterium | reverse complement strand
TCGAATACCGCACCTGGGAGGATCGCGAAGGCAACACGCGATATTCGACGGAGATCAATGCGAGAGAGATGATCATGCTCTCGCCCCGTCAGGGTGGTGGGGATGTGGAGATGACCGCGGCGGCGGCCAGGAGCGCGCGGCCGGCGGCGGAGGCCAAATCGGAGTCCTTTGAGGATTTCCCGGAGGCGCTCAATGAGAATGAGGAGGACGACGATCTCCCGTTCTAGCGCGACGCGGCTGTTGTGGTTCGCGTTGGTAACGTCTGCGGGTCGGTTGCCGGCCCAGGACACCACGCAAGTGCCGGCGCCGGATCCAGGACAGCCGCAGGGCCGGGTGCACGTGGTTCAGCAGGGCGAGACCCTCTGGGGGCTCGCCCAGCTGTATCTCGGCGATCCGCTGCTGTGGCCGGAGATCTATCGGCTCAACACCAGCGTGGTCGAAGATCCCCACTGGATCTTCCCGGGAGAAGAGCTGGTGCTGGGCGAAGGGATGATGCCGGTGGCGGAGGCGGAGCCGGCTGAGGAGCCGCCGGCCATGCTTCCGGACACCACGGCGCAGGCGCCGGTTCCGGCGGCTCAGCCGGCGGCTCAACCGGCGGAGCAGCCGCAGGCTGTTCCTGGTCTTCCCGCCGTGACTCCAGACACGACGCAAGCGCCCCCGGTGGAGGCGCCGGTCGTCGAGGCGGCGGCGCCCCCGCCGCCCCCGCCGCCGGCGGAGTCGGGAACGCCAACCGTTTTCTCGCGGACCCGACGGGCAAGCGCGCCGGAGGTCGTCGGCGCGAGCCTCGATCGGCGCGGCCTGCGGCGCGGGGAGTTCTACTCGGCGGGCTGGCTCACCGAGGGCGAAGTGCTGCCCTGGGCGAGAGTCCACGGGGATCCGCGTGAGCCCCTGTCCCTCCGCAACCCGTCAACGTCGTCGGTAGCGATCTTCCAGGAGGTGGAGATCGAACCGCCCTCCGCGGCGGTCTATCGAGTGGGAGACTCCCTGTTGGTCGCGTTCCTGGGGCGAGAGCTCTCGGGGTGGGGGAACGTGGTGATCCCTGCGGGCATCGTTCGGGTCAGCCATGTGGCGGACGGTCGAGTGATTGCGCAGGTGATTCGGCAGTTCGCGCGCGTGGTGGATGGACAGGTCGCGCTTCCGCTCGAGCGGTTCAACGACCCCGGCAATGCCGTGGCGATGCCGGTTGCCAACGGTCCGGAAGGGCGCGTCGTGGACGTGCGGGATCGGCATTTCGTGCCCAACCAGCAGGACGTCGTGTTCATTGATCTCGGCCGCGAGCACGGCGTGGTGCCGGGTGACGTGTTCGAGTTGATTCGAGATCCGGATCGGACCACGGGGGCGCCGGCCGAGCGAGGCGCCTACTTGCAGGTGGTCCACGCCCGCCAGCGATCCGCCTCGGCGCTGCTGATGCAGATTCGCCGGCCCGGGGTGTACCCGGGGCAGCGGGTTCGGCTGGTTCGAAAGATGCCCGGATAGCACGCCCGGCTCCCTTTCATGCTTCCATGGTGGCGGCCTGGGCCGCCACCTTCCCTTGAACGTTCGATGGCGCCCGCCAGCCCGCGGGCTCGCCGCCGGGCCCGCGGTATCCAGATGACACAGGAGTGACACCGGTCATGCCGAAGGTCCTGGTCACCGGAGGAGCGGGGTTCATCGGCTCGCACGTGGCCGACGCCTACCTCGCCGCCGGTTACGAAGTGACCGTGCTCGACAACCTGTCGAGCGGGCGGCGTGAGAACGTCCCTCGCCGGGCGCGCTTCGTTCAGGCGGATATCGCTTCTGTGGAGGCACGCACGCTGGTGGAGAGCGGCGGTTTTGCCGTCCTCAACCACCATGCGGCGCAGATGGACGTGCGAGTGTCGGTGGAGAATCCGGTTCTCGATGCCGAGATCAACATCATGGGGCTGATCAACTTGCTGGAGGGAGCACGGCGCGGCGGGGTGAGGCGCGTGGTGTTCGCCTCCTCCGGCGGGGTGGTGTACGGCGAAGGCGAGCGCCTGCCGCACGCGGAAACCGCACCGAAACTTCCGGTCTCCCCCTACGGCGTGAGCAAGCTTGCCTCGGAGTATTACCTGGCGGCATACGCGCAGCTGCACGGCCTGGCGTCGGTGTCGCTGCGCTACTCCAACGTCTACGGGCCGCGCCAGAATCCGCACGGGGAGGCCGGCGTCGTGGCGATCTTCGGAAGCCGCCTGCGGATGGGACAGGCCCTCACGGTGTACGGAGACGGCGAACAAACCCGGGACTACGTGTACGTGGGCGATGTGGCGCGAGCCAACATCGCGGCAACCACGTGGGAGGTTCCCCCCGCCCGCGCGCTCGACGATGCCGCGTTCAACATCGGCACCGGCATAGAGACCAGCGTCAACCGCCTGGCGCGGCTCATGATCGAAGCCGCTGAAGTTCCGGGCGATATCCGGCACGGACCCGCGCGGGCCGGGGAGTTGCTGCGCTCAGCGCTCGCGATTGAGAAGGCGGACCGCCTGCTTTCGTGGCGACCACAGGTGCCGATCACTCAGGGACTCCGGCTCACATTCCAGTGGATCAAGGAGGCCGCCGCATGATGCTGCAGGTCCGCGGCGCGGTCCCCACGACGCCGTGGGAGTTGATCGCCGTCTCCAGTATGGAAACCAGGATCGTCCTGGGGGTGCTTGCGGTGTTTTCGGTCGTCAGCTGGTTCCTGATCGTGCTGAAATGGTGGCAGTTTCGTCGGGTGCGCCGCATGGGGAACCGGTTTTTCGCCGAGCTGGAACGGACCACGCGCCTCGAGGATGCCTACCACGCCGTCATGAAACTCCCGCCCTCGCCCTACGGCCGGTTGTTGCGAGAAGGGGTGAACTTCTTCTCGGAGCTGCGCCCCGGGATGCTGCGGGACACCGAACAGACGCAGGCCCCCCTCACCGTCACGCAGCTCGAGGCACTGCGGATGGTGCTGGGAAAGGAAGTCGCTGCGGAACGGGATCAGATGGCGCGGTTTATCCCCTGGTTGGCGACGTTCGGATCGGTGAGCCCGCTGCTCGGACTGCTGGGGACCGTGCTGGGTGTGATGGATTCCTTCATCGGAATCGCCGTGGGCGGCTCGGGAAACATCTCGGCTGTGGCGCCGGGCGTGGCGGAGGCGTTGACCACGACCGTGGCCGGTCTCGCGGTCGCCATCCCCTCGGTCATGGCCTACAACCTGTTTGCCTCGCGGCTGGGGTTGTTCGCGGGGGAGCTGGAGGGCTTCGCCTACGAGATCGTGGGTACGATGGCGCGCGAAGGGAGGGTGTAAGTGGTGGGCAACGGCGGACTGCGCGGTCACGGGGAACTGCCGCTCGAGTCGGGCATCAACGTCACCTCGCTGGTGGACGTGGCGTTCGTGTTGCTCATCATCTTCATGATCACGGCTCCGATCATGCAGGGTGGGGTGGAGGTGCAGTTGCCGCAGGCGGCGGCTCGCCCGCTTGAGCCCAGGGAGGGGCTTGTTGTCTCGATCGATCGTCGGGGTCGGATCTTCGTGGATGAAACGCCACTCAGATACGAGGAGTTTCGAGCGGCGTTTCAGGCGTTGGTGGCGTCGCGCCGGCCCACCGGCGTATACCTGCGCGCGGATCGGCGGGTGGACTACGGGGTAGTAGTGCAGGTGCTTGCCGTGATGCGGGCGGCGGGCGTGGAGGACGTGGGGCTCGTGGCTGAGGCCGAGGAGATCGAGCGGTGAGGCCGTGGCGGCGGGGCATGGCCAGGTACCGTCGCCGGCAGGAGGGAGTGGGGCTCGGGTTCGCCGCGACCATCGTGGTGCACGCTGCCGCGGCGAGCATTCTGTTCGCACGGCCGCGGACGCTCACGATCGTGCCGCCGGTGTACCGCGTGGAACTGGTGGCGGCCCCGCGGCCGGAACAACCTGGCGGCCATCGCCGGCGGCGGCGTCTTT
>CAZVKD010000284.1:0-3950 GCA_964627675.1 uncultured Gemmatimonadaceae bacterium | reverse complement strand
GTCGTCGTTCATTGTGAGGAACTGGAACCTGGGATCAGCGATCCCGCGCCGCAGCGAATCGAGCGCCGGCATTTCCGTTCGGCAGGGCTCACACCAACTGGCCCAGAAGTTCACCAACGTGACACGCCCCGCCAGCGCCGCCGACGCAAGCCTGCCTCCGCCAAGAAGCTCCAGATCGAACGGGGCAAACGTCGCTCGCTCCGCAGGGGCGATTCCGGTCAGTAGCTCGAACTCGTCGAGCAGGTAGACGCGCCCGTCCCGGTCCCCGGCAAGGGTCGGCAAGGCCGTGGCCAGCTGCGCGCTCCGCAGCAGCTCTCCGGTCATCCGATCGAACACGTCGAGCCGAGCCTCCGTCGTCGTGAATCCGGGCGTGCTGAGCACGTACAAGCGATCATCAGGACCGACCACCGCACCGAGGTTCACGGGATGGTAGTTGATCACCGGCCGACCGGCTGCCAGTTGGAAATCAGGCTGGTCCGTATCCTGGGGGAGCCGGCGCTCGGCCACCCACAAGGTGTCTCCGCTGGCCGAAAACGCGATCACCCGGTCGCGGATGAACGGCGCGTAGTACGCCGTGTCTCCTTTCACGGCCAGCTGACCCGCGTTCGCCAGCTCGGACAGCAGGACGGCGCGAGGCTCGACCGGGTGACCCACTGATCGCGCCGGCGACCCGTCGGCGTCCAGTTCGATCAACAGCGGATCTGACGCCGCGGGGAGCCGATACTCCCAGCGCTGGTGCCGGCGGGCGAGCCACGCGCCCGGTCGTCGCGGGTCCGCAGCAACAACGGGGTATCGGATGCCGCTACGCCCCAGGTCTTGCAGGGTGCCCTCCGGCGTAGCACGCAGCACGACACCCTCCACGTCCGTAAGCCACAAGCCCCCGCCAGCATGCCCGGCAACGCTCACGAATTCCCGATCGGTCGCATCGAGCGCGGCGCGACGCAGGCGCAGCGATTCATCGAACAGGAGCACGCCACCCGCCCCGTCCAGCACGGCGGCTCCATCCAGTGTCGGACTGGCGGCGCGGCCGCCGAGCCAGAGCAAGCGCACCGGACGCTCGGGAAAGACAGTGTCGAGCATCAAGAGTTCTGATGGCCGGCTGCGTGAGACGTGCCGCACCCCTGCCACCGTGCGCTCGACGGCTGCCTCGGCAGCGGGGTTCGGAACTGCGATCGGCCCCCGAGGCACCCTCCCGACCCACGGTTGCCGCCACCAGACAAACAGGGCCCCGGCCAGTGCCAGGGCCCCGACGCCAAGGGCCGCGGGCCGAACGCGGCGGCCGGCACGATGCTCCGGCGGCATCACCGGCGCATCGAGAGTTCTGAAATCATGATGCCCTTGGCGCTGCCGCTGGTGAACACCTTCCCTGTGACGGTGACACTGTGATCCACGTGCGGCTTCAGATCAACCGTGCCGGGCTGGCCCGCGTCCTTGCCCATGGGGATGTAGAGCGTGCCATCGTCTCCGAGGATCGCCAGCGGAAGACCGGCATTGGCACACACGACGCCGCACTGGCGGTGCTCGGCGCCCTGGACACCCTTGGCGAACTTGCACGTCACGTCCACCACCGTCCCGGACACCGTCATGTCCTGTCCCATTGGTGCCGCAGCCTGCCCCAGGGCAACGGCTGGTGACGCCGCCCCGAAGATCAGGCCGGCGCCAAGGGACGCAAGCAACGTCTTGACCATGGTACCTCCATCGAGTTGGATCTGGTGTAAGTCCGGCCACCCTGATGGTCCAGAGGGTGGTGACCGGTGAGCAGGAGGTACAACGGCTCAACTACCCCAAAAGTTCCGCCCGCCGGCGGCCGGGCTCGCCTCAGGGCTCACCTGCCCCCCTGCCCCCCTGCCCCCCCCGGCGCGCGGCCGACTGGATCATCATCAGCTCGCCCACGTTTTCCAGCGTGACCACACCCACCAGTTGGCCCCCCCGCAGCACGGGCAGCGTGGGACAGTTGGCCGCCCGCATGCGGGCGAACACGTTCTCCAGCGGCTCCGTGTCTTCGGCGATGGGGCAGTCGCGCCGCATCACGTCACCGATCTTGACTTCTTGTCCCCGCTCCGCCAGCGCCTTCACCAGATCGGCCCGAGGCAGGACTCCAACCACACGCCCTCCGCCCACCACCGGAAAATCCTGCTGCGACCCAGCCAGAAGTTCCTGCACGGCGAGTGACAGCGGGTCCTCCTCGCCCAGCGTGCGGAATCGGGTCATCATGGCGTCCCTCACCGGGACCCCGCGAAGGGCGGTGCGCACTTGCACCTGATGCGCCTCATCCTGGGCACCGAGAAAAACGAACAGCGCGATGAACAGCAAGAAGGGGTTCCCCAACAGACCCATGAAGCCGAACAGGATGGCCATCACCTGGCCCACGTTGGCCGCGATGTCCGTGGCTCGCCCATAGTCCATTCGCCTGGCGAGCAAGGCGCGAAGTACCCGCCCCCCGTCCATGGGGAAGGCCGGCAGTAGGTTGAACGCCACCAGGACCACGTTGACCCACATCAGCTTGGCAAAGAAGTCACCGCCGACCACGGTGACCGGGGCAAGAACGGGCGCCGAGGCCACCACCGCGAGACCCACGAACAGCAGGCCCGCGATGACCACGTTTACCGCCGGACCCGCCAGCGCAACCAGCAGCTCCTGGCCCGGCTCTTCGGGCATCCGTTCCAGCCGGGCCACGCCACCGATCGGGAGCAGGGTGATGTCGCGCGTCTTGATGCCATACCGGCGGGCGGTGAGCGCGTGCCCCAGTTCGTGCAGCACGACGCAGGCGAACACCGCGAGGATCAGGAGCACGCCGCCCACGGCGGTGGCGACGCCGGCGCCTCCGGTCACGTGTTGCAAAACGACCCATCCGATCAGGATCAAGAACGTCCAGTGGACGAAGATCCCGATGCCCGCGACCTCAGCCAGCTTCCAGGACCATTTCATGAGCGCGTCCCCTTTGGCGGCAATGTAACGATGCAAGCCCCCCGGAACACGGTAGTCTGAGCGCGGGTTCACGGCTCGTTCACTCGTGGCTTATCAAACGCGGGTTATCGTGGCCTCGGCGGTTGGCCCGGCGGACCCGGGCAGGGAGGGATTGTTGGCCTGGAAAGCGATTGTCGTGGGCGTGGATGCGTCGCTGGCTTCCGGCGACGCGGCCACGATGGGCGTCCGGATCGCGCAGGCGGCGGGGGTTCCCTGCTGGCTGGTGCACGGGTGCCGCCTGACGTTCGATCCGCCAGCGATGGCGGAGTACCTGAGCGACGTCGAACGGCTGGTGGAGCATCACGTCGAGGCGGCGCGGCGGCAGCTCACGAGCGAGCTGAAATCCCGAGTGCCCGGGGATGTTCTCGCCGCCCTGGACGTCCGGCTCGGGCAGTCGGCCGGCGTCGTGGCCGAGGTGGCTCACGAGCGTCAGGCCGACCTCATCGTGGTTGGGGGGAAACGCCATACCGCGCTGGCGCGTTGGGCGGGAGGGAGCACCGCCCACCATCTGGTGCGCATCACCGATATTCCCTTGCTGGTCGTGGGTCCCGGTCCGGGGCCCATTCGCCGAGTGCTGGTCGCCGTTGATCTGTCGTATGCCCTCGAGCCCACGTTCGAGTTCGGTCAGCGATTCGCCCAGCTCTGCCGAGCCGAGGTGCGCGTGTTGTACGTCGCGGAGCCGCTGCCTGTGATTGCGGAGCTGCCCGTGGCCCTGAGCGATGACGCATTCTTCGCCGACGCGGAGGATCGGTTTCACCGGGCGATGGAGCCGCTGCACGGGCGCGCCTCATTCGAGGCCGTCATGCGGCGCGGCCCCGCGAGCCAAGGCGTGGCGGAGGAAGCGGCGGCGTGGAACGCAGACGTTGTCGTGGTGGGCTCTCATGGCAAGGGCTGGATCCACCGGCTCCTCGTGGGCAGCGTGACCGAGCAACTGCTCAACGCCCTCCCGACCTCGCTGCTGGTGGTTCCGGTGCCGGCGCCGG
>CAZVKD010000283.1:0-3968 GCA_964627675.1 uncultured Gemmatimonadaceae bacterium | reverse complement strand
GCTTCAGCAACGAGACGATCCAGCAGGATCCGGCCGAGTTCCGGCGGAAATACAAGGGACTGAAACAGATGTGGGCGGCCGAGGGGGCACTCGCCGGTCAGCGATGAGCTCGGCCGTCAGTGAATCGGCCGTTCGCCTCCAACCTGCAAGATTCGCCGGTGACTGCTCACCGACGGCCGACTGCCGGCTGCGGAGCAGTCATTTCCGTCGCGACAGCGCCAACGCAATTGCCACGACCGTGAGTCCCAGCGCGAACGCCGCCAGCGTGAACGCCGCCGCCGGCGTAATGGCCGTGACCGCTCGCACGCGCACCGTGGGAGCCACGCCGGCCCCGTCCGGCGCCCAGTCCACGGTAGATCCGTTCGCCCGCGTGATCCGCACCGGAAACACCAGGTCTGCGGTGCGCAGGTTGGGCGCGACCCGGCCGAAGAACGGGAACTCGCGAAACTCCCGATAGGCCATGGGTCCCCCAGCCCACTCGATGGTCTGGGGCGTCGTCTCCGTGGCGGCGGTGAAGCGCGCGGTCCAGCCTGGTGGCGCGTCCACTCCCATTACCGTCACCCCGTCAGGAAGGCGAAGGGTCACCGCCACGGTGGGCGTGTCCGTGGGGTTCGCCACGCGCAGGGCGAACCGTTCCCACGCGGCGGGGGCGGTGGTCGTGGGGACGAGGGCCACCTGGGCCTCGAGGGCGCCGGGGATCGTCAAGGCGAAAGCGGCGAGCCAGGGGAGCAGCCGACCGGTCATGCGATTCCTCTGCGTCGGGACCGACGAACGATAGCGGATTGCCGGGGTAGTTGAAGGAAAGGTGCCGGGGCTTGACGGCCGGCCCCCTCGGGCGCAAGCTCCGAGCGTCCCGACGTCGTTGGGAGTCCACGAAAGGGTTGGCGTGGATAACTCCGCCCTGGTCGTCGGCGTGCTGATGGCCACGGTCCTGTTGCGAGTCGCGATCGTCGTCCTGGCGATCTGGTTTCTGATCCCACGGCGGCGGCTGTGCCCGCATTGCGCCGCAGAGACCGCGGCCCTCGCGAGCCCGCGGGGATTGGCCCTCGTGGGGATCCAGCGTCGGTGGTGCCTGGCCTGCGGGTGGGTCGGGTTGTCCAAGCCGCCGGGGACGCCGGCTCGCGTGACGCCGGTGTCGCGCTCTTCCGCTGGCTCGTTACCCTAGTTCGCCTTCGTCATCCCGGGAGGCGGTCCACATGGTGTGGCTCGTGCCGGTCTGCGCGTTCTTCCCGTTGGTTGCGATCTACCTTGGCGGCATGAGAGTCGAGCCGGGCGGGGGCAGCGGCGTTCAGCAAGTCCTCGGCGCACTGCTTACCTTCGCCGCCTATCTCGCCCTGTGGGGCGTGCTGCGCCTGATCCTGGGTGGCGCGCTTGGGACCGGGCTGGGTGGCGTTATCGTCCCGACGGTGGCGGCGACGCTGGCGCTGCCGTTGGAGGCGAGAGCGGGCTTTGCGCTGGTGGGTGTCAAGCTGAAGCACGTCGGGGCGCAGTAGCGGCGGACAGCGAGGGCAGACGAGGGAAGCGCAAGGCGAGGAGGTCAACCCTCTTTGGCCCTCTCGCCTCCCCTCGTCCCGCCTAGTTGGCTCGGCCCCCTGCTCTCAACCTCACCACCACCGACTGCCCGGGCTGGGCGGGGTCGGCCGGCAGCAGATAGATCTGCAGCGACACCACGTCGCCGCGTTTCACGTTCTTGAGGATCTCCCGCAGCTCGGCGATGCTTCGCACCCGCTCGTTGTTGACGTGGGTGATGATCTGGCGGGGGCCGAGGCCCTTGTCCGCCGCCGGCCCGTCCGGATCCACGCCGGTGATCAAGAGGCCGCGATGATCGTCTGATAATCTGACACGGGCCGCGAGCTCGGCTGAGACTGGTTCGACGCTGAGGCCCAGCTTGTCCTCGAACGGCTGCCCGCTGCTCGACGGCTCGCGATCGGCTTGGGCCACGTTCTGTGTATCGTCTTCTCGCCGCCCCAGCGTGACGGTGATGGTGCGACGCTCGCCGCCTTTACGAACCACGGTGAGTCGAACCCGATCGCCGGGACGGCGGAAGCCGACCATCTGCTGCAGTTGCGGGACCTGCTCGATGGGATGGCCGTCAATCTCCGTGATGACGTCACCCGGTTGCAGACCGGCGCGCTCGGCTGGCCCGTTCTCGACTGAATAACCCTGCACCACGACGCCACGCACCGAGTCGAGCCCCACGTACGCGGCGTCGTCCGCGTCCGCGTCTCGAATCGAGACGCCGAGGATCGCCCGGGTGACCCGGCCATTGGCGATCAATTGTTCCGCCACGATGCGCGCCAGGTTGATGGGCACCGCGAAGCCGTATCCCTGATAGAACCCGGTCAGGCTGGCGATGGCCGTGTTCATGCCGACCACCTGCCCGTAGATGTTGACCAGCGGGCCACCGGAGTTGCCCGGGTTGATCGCCGCATCGGTCTGGATGAAGTCCTGGATGGCGTACCGTTCGACGTTCAGGCCCTGGAGCACGCGGCCCTTCGCGCTCACGATTCCTGCGGTCACGGTGAACGCGAATTCCAGCGGGTTGCCGATGGCCAGCACCCATTCCCCGATGCGCACCGAGTCGGAGTTGCCGAGTTTCACGGCATTGAGCCCGGTCGCGTCAATCTTGATCACCGCCACGTCGGTGTCCGGATCTCGACCGATGATTCTGGCGTCGAACACGCGGCGGTCGAGCAGGCGGACCCGCAGCCGGTCCGCATCCTGAACGACGTGGTTGTTGGTGATGATGTAGCCATCCGGCGAGATGATGAACCCCGTGCCCTGGCCGCGACGCCGTTCGGGAACGTCCGGCTGCTGGAAGAACTCGTCGAACGGGGGCGGCAAGCGCCGGCGCAGCTGCTGTCGCTCGCCGGCCCGCTGATCGGCCTGGATGAACACCACCGACGGCCGGACCGCCTCGGCCACGGAAGCGAACGCGTCGCTCAAGTCCACGACTGACGCCACGCCGCGGGTGGCCGGCCGCTCCTGAGTAGCCAGCGCAACCGGCCGCCGCTCTACCTCCGAGCGCAAGGGCAGGTCCACAGCGGCGGCGAAGCCGAGGGCGAGCACGACGGCGAGCGCCACGAGCACGCCGAGTTTGAGCCAATCCGAAGTTCGGGTGTTCATCTCACCTGCTTTGTGGGTCGTTGCGGATCGTCAGGACTTGGATTCGTCCACGATCTCGTAGTCTGCCTCCACGACGTCTTCTTTCGCCTTCTGTTCCCCGGCGCCAGCACCGGTCTCCGTGGAGGATTGGGCCGCGCTGGCCTGGGCCGCCTGGTAAAGCGACGCACCCGCTGCCGAGTAGGCTTGCGACAGCTCCTCCAGAGCCCTGGTGATTTCGTCTGCCGCGCCGGACTTCAGCGCACTCTTGGCACGCTCCACGGCGGTGTTCAGCCGCTCTTTGGGCCCGGCCTCGAGCCGGTCCGCCCACTCCTTGCTGTTCTTTTCCACCTCGTACACCAGTGCGTCCAGCCGGTTGCGCCGGTCAATCTCCTCCCGTCGCTTCTTGTCTTCCACCGCGTGGGCCTCAGCGTCCTTCACCATCTTCTCGATCTCCCGGTCCGACAAACCGCTCGAGGCCTCGATGCGGATCTTCTGCTCCTTGCCGGTCGCCTTGTCCTTGGCGGACACGTGCAAAATGCCGTTCGCATCAATGTCGAACGTTACCTCGATCTGCGGCATGCCGCGCGGCGCGGGCGGGATCCCGGTGAGCTGGAACCGGCCGATAGTGCGGTTGTCGAGCGCCATCTCGCGCTCGCCCTGGAGCACGTGGATCTCGACGGTGGTCTGATGGTCCTCCGCCGTCGAGAAGATCTCCGACTTCTTGGTCGGGATCGTCGTGTTCCGCGGGATCAGCACCGTGGTCACGCCGCCCAGCGTCTCGATCCCCAGCGAGAGCGGCGTCACGTCGAGCAACAGCACGTCCTTCACTTCACCGGCCAGCACCCCGCCCTGAATGGCCGCGC
>CAZVKD010000282.1:0-3978 GCA_964627675.1 uncultured Gemmatimonadaceae bacterium | reverse complement strand
TGGTAGCCGCCGGGAAGCTCCAGGTGTGGATTTCGGGACGGCCCGTGTTGTTCAAGGGCCAGCACGTGCTCAACCTGGTGCTGGGGCTGGGGGTGGTGGGGGTGAGCGTGTACCTGCTGCTGGCGCCGGATCGGCTCGCGCCGTTCGCCGTTCTGATTGGCGTTTCGCTGCTGCTCGGCGTGCTGCTGGTGATTCCCATCGGGGGAGCGGACATGCCGGTGGTGATCTGTTTGCTCAACTCGTACTCCGGTCTCGCCGCGGCCATGACGGGCTTCGTGATTTCCAATCACGGCCTGGTCATCACGGGCGCGCTGGTGGGGGCCTCGGGCCTCATCCTTACGCAGATCATGTGCAAGGCCATGAACCGCTCGCTGGCCAACGTGCTGTTCGGCGGCTTCGGCGCCACGGCGGCCGTGGCCAGTGACCGCGACAAGGCGCTGGCGGCGCGCGGGGTACGCCAGACCTCGGCCGAAGACGCGGCGGCGATGATGGCGTACGCCCAGCAGGTGATTGTGGTGCCGGGCTACGGGCTGGCCGTGGCGCAGGCCCAACACGAGGTGCGGGAGCTGGCCGATCTGCTGGAGAAAAAGGGCGTTACCGTGAAGTATGCCATCCACCCGGTGGCGGGCCGGATGCCGGGGCACATGAACGTGCTGCTGGCCGAGGCGAACGTGCCCTACGACAAGTTGTTCGACATGGACCAGATCAACGCGGAGTTCGAGCGAACGGACGTGGTGCTCGTGGTGGGCGCGAACGACGTGGTGAACCCGGCGGCGCGGAACAACCCGCAGAGTCCGTTGTGGGGCATGCCAATCCTGGACGCCGATCGCTCGAAAAACGTGATCGTGCTGAAGCGGAGCATGCGCCCCGGGTTCGCCGGCGTGGAGAATGAGCTGTTCTACGACCCCCGCACGGCCATGTTGTTCGGCGACGCGAAGGATTCGATCAAGAAGCTGGTGCAGGAGGTGAAGGCCTCGTAGTCACGCGCCCGGCTGCTCCCCGCGGTGGACTAGCGCCAGGGCGTGCAGCAGCAGCGAGCAGGGGCCCAGAAACGCCGGGATCAGCACCAGTGGGTAAAGCGTGACGAAGTAGCCGGCCGTGCGGCCGGCGATGAGGACCACCGACACGCCGAACACCACGACCGCGACGCCCGCAGCGCTCCAGGCCAGGTGGACTCGAGGCGCCCCTGTGCGGCCGCGGCCCAAGGCCGTGCCCAGAGGCGGCGCGGCCAGCGCCACGGCGAGGTCTCCCGCTCCCCAAGGGACCGCGATCCAGGCCGGCAGCGCCTCACCCGCCAGCGCGATCAGCAGCGCGATGGACACCACGCGATATGCCTGGAGCGAGACCAGCGATGCGGGTGACGGTGCCGTCACGGGCCAGGGCATGGCGTCCCGGGCAAGCATGGCGATGACCACCGGCAGCACCACGGCCAACCCGAGCGCGCCGCGCCAGCCCGGCCGCCCCCCCTCGAACACGCCCAGTCGCGCCAGCTCCCAGACGACGAGGAACCAGGCGAGCCCGATCGCGCCGATGACCGTCCCGCGCGCCGCGCTGCCGGTGGCAAGCGCGGCGGCGGCGGCGGCGTAGATCACGACCGATAGCGCGGCTCCAAGCACCAGGACCTCGACATAGACGAACACCCCGCTCATGATACGCGCGCCGCCCCGCCGGATGTGCCGATGAGCGCCACCGGTTCGATTGCCCGGTCCGCCGTCGCCTCGAGGAGCACGCCGCGTTGGCATGGCGGTGGAGAACGTTCGGCCCCCTCGCACGGGTGGGCGTGCGGCATGAGGGCACCGGGGCTCGACAAGGGCATGTCAGTCGTCCTCTCGGAGCCGGCGCTCGCGCTTGACGGAGCCGCGGCGGCGCTTCGCGGCGAGCCTGGCCTCCACCGCCGCGCGCGGCGGTCTCGTCTTGCGGCGGCGTTTGGGCTGGTGCAGCGCGGCGGCCACCAGCGCCCGGAGCCGTTCGGCCGCGGCGACGCGGTTCTGGTATTGGCTCCGCCGTTCCGCCGCGACCACGCGCAATGTCCCCGTGGCGTCAATCCGCTTGGCCAGCCGCGAGAAGAGACGATCCCGTTGCTCGCGGGAGAGCGACGCGCTCCGCGCGACGTTCCACAGGGCTTCGACCCGCGTGGCGGACGTGTTCACGTGCTGCCCGCCGGGCCCGCCGGCGCGGCTGGCGCGGAACTCGAGTTCGTCATCCGGCACGCGAAAGGCCATGGCGAGATCGAAGATACCCTCGGTAGTTTCGCTGTCACGGCCCTTCGGCGTCTGAGGACGGGGTGGCGATGCAAGACACCGGTTCGGATCTGGCGATCGTGCTCTCAGGCGGTGGCGCTCGAGCCGCCTATCAGGTGGGCGTGCTCCAGGCCGTGGCCGAGCGGATTCCCCATCTGCATGTCGCCATTATCACCGGTGTGTCCGCCGGGGCGATTTGTGCCGCGTATCTGGGGGGACACCCGGGGCCGTTCTCCCGCGCCGTGGCGGAGCTGCGCGGGGAGTGGCTACGACTCACCGCCGACCGCGTGTACTCGGTGCCGCCGCGGGGCATCGTTGCCTCCCTCCTCCGACTGGTTCGCCGACCGCTCCAGCGCCCCTCGGCGCCTCCCGCAGTCCGCGGATTGCTCGACATGCGGCCGCTGGCCCGGTTCCTGGCGGAGGTGGTGAACTTCGGGGGCATCGCAGCCAACATCGCCGCGGGAGGACTCCGCGCCCTCGCACTGTCCGCCACCTCGTACGACACCGGCCAGACCACCACGTTCGTCCAGGGCGCACCGGACCTCCCGCTCTGGCAACGGGCGGACCGCCGGGCCGTGCGCGCGACCATCACGCTGGAGCACGTGATGGCGTCGTCGGCCATTCCCATTCTGTTCCCGGCCGTGCGACTCGACGGCGGGCACTACGGAGACGGAAGCGTGCGGCAAACGGCGCCGCTCGCGCCCGCCATCCACCTGGGGGCGCGGCGCCTCCTGGTGGTCGGGATGCGGTCCTCGGAGACGCGTCCTCTGGTGGACGGCGGGTACCCGTCGCCCGCCGCGATTACGGCTCTGCTGCTGCACTCGGTGTTCCTGGATGCCCTGGATGCCGACGTCGAGCGACTGCAACGCATCAACCGATTGCTCGCCGCGTTCCCGCCGGGGGCCACGCTGCCCGAAGACCTCAAGCGCGTGGACTGCGTGGTCGTGCGTCCCTCGCAGGACCTCGGCCAGCTGGCGCGGGGCTATCGGCCGGATCTGCCGGTCCCCCTGAGTTGGCTGGTGCGTTCCATGGGGAGCCAGCAGGAGCGCGGCGCGGACTTCCTCAGCTATCTCTTGTTCGAGCCGGAATACATGGGGTTGGTGATGGAACTGGGGTACGAGGACGCGCGGGCAAGTTGGCCGGCGCTGGAAGCGATGCTGGAAGGCGGGCGAGGAGACGCGAGGAGCGGCGAGGGCCGGCCAGGCGGGTAAACGCGCTCGTGCCAGACCCGCCTCGCCTCGTCGTCCCTCGTTCCTCCTCGCCTATTGCATCAGTTGCCTGATCACATACGGCAAGATCCCGCCGTGCCGGTAGTACTCGACCTCGATCGGCGTGTCCAGCCGCACCCGCACGCGGAACTCTTTGCGCTCGCCGTCGTCACGCGTGGCCGTCACCCGGATCTCGCTGCCCGGCTTGAAGTCGCGACCCACGCCGTCGAGGTCGTAGCGTTCTCGTCCGGTGAGTCCCAACTGCTGGGCGCTTTGGCCCTCGAGGAATTGCAGCGGCAGGACGCCCATGCCGATGAGGTTGCTGCGGTGAATGCGCTCGTAGCTCTCGGCAATCACCGCCCGGACACCCTGGAGAGCCGGCCCCTTGGCCGCCCAATCGCGTGAACTCCCGGTACCGTACTCCTTGCCGGCCAGGACGATCGTCGGGATGCCCTCCCGCTGGTATCGCATGGCCGTCTCGTAGATGCTGGCCACCTCGCCGGACGGGAGGTGGACGGTCCAGTTGCCCT
>CAZVKD010000281.1:0-3985 GCA_964627675.1 uncultured Gemmatimonadaceae bacterium | reverse complement strand
GGATGTGAAGGTTGTGAAGGATGTGAAGGTTGTGAAGGATGTGAAGGGTGTGAAGGATGTGAAGGGTGAGAGGGATGTGAGGGATGCGTGGTGATGATCCCGGCACGGGGCCCGGAGGAGCCGCAACGTGCCGTTCAATGGAGCGGAAGGGATTCGAACCCTCGACCCCCTGGTTGCAAACCAGGTGCTCTCCCAGCTGAGCTACCGCCCCGAACCGACAGGACAAGATAAAAGGATGCGACCGCCGCTGCCGTTCGGAGCGGCACCCCAAGCGCCGGCCGTGCTCGCCGAGCGGCTCGTGGCTGTCAGGACCGCGCCGGGAGCCGGGGCCCGGCCCTCTGCCCGCTTGTCCCTAGCCGGGCACGCGGCGAGCGCTATCGTTGGGCGGCCCCTCCGGCGGGAGGAAGAATGCAACTCCGGTTTGAACCGGCGCCAAAGGCCCGGGCGTGACCGCTCACGTCATCACCCGCCGCGCGGTGGCGAGCTGGGTGCTCTACGACCTGGCCAACACGATCTTTTCCATGGGCGTGGTCTCGCTCTACTTCTCCCTGTGGGTCCGGGACCAAGTGGGTGCCCACCGCGCCGATACGACCTACGGCATCATCACGGCGATCTCCATGGCCGTGATCTTCGTGGTGTCGCCACTGCTCGGCGCGATGACAGACCGCGCGAAGCGTCGCATGCCGTTCTTGGTGGCGAGCACGGTGGTGTGCGTGTTCTTCACCGTGCTGCTCGCCCGGACCGGATTCACGCTCACGGCGGTCTGCTTCATGATCGCCAACATCGCCTACCAGGCCGGACTCCAGTTCTACGACGCCTTGCTGCCGGAAGTGAGCACCGAGGAGAACCGGGGGCGGATCGGCGGCATCGGCGTGGGCGTGGGATACTTCGGGTCCTATGTGGCCGTCGGGATCGGTTTACTGCTGGGTACCGACGACAAGTCCCTGTTGTTCACCATCATCGGGGCGGCGTTCCTGGCGTTCGCTCTGCCCTGCTTCGTCTTCGTGCGCGAACGCGGGAATCCGAACCCGCGCCCGATCAATCTGCGCATGATGGTGGAATCCACCCGCGAGACCATCCACACCCTGGCGGCCACCACCGAGTACCCCGGGCTGGGCCGGTTCCTCGTGGGCCGCGTGTTTTACACCGACGCCATCAATACCGTCATCTCGATCATGGGCCTCTACACGGTGAACGTGGCGGTGAACACGGGCCTCTCCGAGAGCGCGGGACAGCGGCAGGCTCAGTTGATCCTGATGGGGGCAATCACGTTCGCGGTCATCGGAGGATTCGTGTGGGGCTGGCTGACGGATCGCCTGGGACCGAAACGCACGCTGAACCTGGTGCTGCGGGCATGGGTGGGCGTGTTCCTGCTCGCGGCCGCCGTGGGGATCGCCAAGCTGCCGCTTGCGGCGCTGTATCTGGTCGCCGTGGCTGCCGGGTTTGCGCTCGGCGGCATCTGGGCGGCGGACCGGCCCTACATGCTCCGACTTACCCCCCCGGCGCGTGTGGGTGAGTTCTACGGCCTCTACGGGATGGTGGGCCGGTTTTCCGCGATCGCGGGGCCCGGCATCTGGGCGGGTGTGACGTACATTACGATCCAGCAGATCGGCCTGGCGCCGAGCGTCGGCCAGGGCGTGGGCGTGCTCACCCTGCTTCTGCTCATGGTGGTGAGCTACCTGATTCTTCAACCGGTGTCCGACGCGCCCCGCCGGTGGGGGGAGAAGGACGCGCACGCGGCGGAGAGGTGACGGCGAGGCGGGACGTCGGCGATCGGGGGCGGTCGGAGACGGTCGGGGACGATGATCGAGCAACGATTCAGAGCGAGCGGAGGCGTTCCGGTGCTGAAACAGGGCAGGATGCTACTCATCGCCGCGTGCACGGCCTGCGGCGGAACCGGGCAGCGGAGCGAGCAACCCGGCCCCGACGCTCCGCTGGCGCACTCGATGACGGCCGGCGGCATGAGCCAGGACCCGGCCGCCCACGTCGTGGGCACCTGGGAGCTGCGGGCGCTGAACCGAGAGCGTACCGGGATGCTGCTCCAACTGGCCCTCGACTCCGCCTCCGGCCGCGCGTTTCGCACCAGAGTCGGGTTCCTCATGCAGGGCGACATGGGCATTGACACCGCGAACTTCGCGCCGACGCCGGGCCGAGTGACCGCCACCGGCGCGATCCATATCGAGGTGGGAAACAAGCGCGGCGCGCCGCCGGGCGTGATCGTCGGTCGCGCGACGCGCGATACGATCTACGTGGCGGAATTCGTCTGGGGCGGCGAGGACCAGATGCGCGGCGGGACGCAGTGGGTGCTTGTAAGGCAACGATGAGGCGAGCAGGGACGACCGAGCACGATCGGAGGCAGTCGCGGTGGGATCATCCTGATCGTCCCCCGCTCATCTCCGGCCATGTATGCTCTTATTGCAGGCTCAGGCTATAGCCCGTCGTCGCCCGCTTCACGTAGGTCCGGCTCGCCACGTCGAGCAGCTGCGCCGAGTAGCTTGCCTTGCTGTTGACGTCGGATACGGCGACGCGCGCGACGGCCCCAGCGTTGATCGTCCCGGTGATCACCCCGCGATACTCGGTGTCGTTGATTCTGGACCAGAACAGCTTGCAGCCCGAGCACGCGGCGGTCACGCCCGTGATGATGTTCGCGCCGCTGCCGGTCACTTTCACGAGGAGGGCCCCGTCGTCGGTGTTCGGGGTCGTGAGATTCACCGTGAGCTCCCCGGCCACGGCGGCGGGCGGCTCGGTGGTCGGCTTGCACCCGGCGCCCAGCAGCAACGCACACCCCCCCACCAGCATCAGGCGGCGCGGCGTCATCGTCGCACCTCCGGACCCAGAAGCCCGGCTTGGGTTAGCGCCGCCACCGCTTCGGCCATCGCGGCCGGCGTGGCACCGGTCGCATCCACCCACGCCAGGAAGTCACCCACGTCGAACGAGCCGTTGTTGTTGCCGAGCAGGTCCAGGTATTTCAGCTCGTCCGCGGTGAGCGCCGACGTGTTGGTGCCGAGGATCTGGGCCACCACGCTCGCCTGAACCAGCGTGGGGGCCGTCACGGTGATCGCCACGGTCACGTTCTGGGTCTGGGAGCCGGACGTGACGCGGGCCGTGGCGTTGAAGGTTCCGGTCTTTGACGGGATCCCGGAAATCGCGCCTGCGCTCGAGAGCGAGAGGCCGTCGGGCAGCGCCCCGCTCAGCACGCCCCAGGAGTAGGTGCCGGTGCCTCCCGTGGCCGTGAGCTGGTGGGCGTACGCCTTGCCCATCACGCCGCCGGGCGGCGTTCCCGCGTTGCCGGCCAGGGGGGTGGCGAATACCGCCGTGAGCGTGAAAGGCCTGGACACCGCGAGCGTGAGGGGGTTCGCGCTGGTCGCGGTGTCTCCGGTCCAGCCTTCGAAGATGTCCCCGCTGCCCGGCGTGGCCGTGAGCACGATGCTCGAGTCCGTGCGCACATAGACTCCCGCGGACAGATCCGCGCTGGGCGTGCTGGCGATGGTCCCCGTCCCGGTACCCCCCCCGCGGGCACGAACGCGCAGGCGCTTATGGACGCTGGCGCTGATCGAGTCCCCCACCAGCTGGGCCGTGATCTGGTGGTTGCGCGCGCCGGCGTCCGACCACGAATCGAAATGGAACTGCGTCAGGCTGTCCGTGGTGAGCTGGACGGAGTCAATGCCGATGGTGTGGGTCGAGCCCGCCTCCAGCAACTGCGCGAAGCGGCGGTACTTGGTACCGTTGACCGTGACCTGGGCCGTGGTATCGCTGGCGCGAACGATCGTGGCTCCGCCGAACGTCAGCTGGAAGCTCATGGGCCCGTTGGGCGAGACCTGCGTGATCGCCGCGATCTCGAAGCCCACGAACGTCCCGTCGGAGTTCTTGGTGTTGGCCGGGGCGGAGTTGTACGACAACCGCGGGTTGTTGGTGGACCCGGGGTAGGGATCGCCGTTGTCGCCCCGATCCTTGGGCGCCGACGTGTTCCTCAGCTCGTTCAGGT
>CAZVKD010000280.1:0-4013 GCA_964627675.1 uncultured Gemmatimonadaceae bacterium | reverse complement strand
GACGGAACCACCTTCCCGGTGGACGTGAGCCTGGCACCGCTCCAGACGCCTGACGGGCCGTTCTTTGCCGCCTCCATCCGCGACGTGAGCCGGCAGCAACGGATGGCGGACGAGCTGCGCCGCTCCGAGCAGCGCTACCGCTCGCTCGTGCGCGGGGCGCTCTACGGGGTCTACCGGTCCACCATCGAGGGCAAGCTCCTCGAGGTCAATCCGGCATTGGTCGAGATGCTGGGCTACGACTCGGAAACCGAAGTCGTGGGGCTGGATCTCCAGAGAGACGTGTACGCCGATCCCGGCGAGCGACGGCGCCTGATCGAGCAGCTTGGCGGCGCCGGCAGCTTTCGCAACGTGGAGACGCGATGGCGCCGGAAAGACAACTCGATCATTACCGTGCGGCTGAGCGGGCGGAGCGTCCGCGACGAGCAGGGCGTCACGCGGGAGTTCGAGGCCATTGTCGAGGACGTCACGGAGCGGCGCCGCTTCGATGAGCAGGTGAGGCAGAGACAGCGGCTGGAGGCCGTGGGTCGGCTGGCCGGCGGCGTGGCGCACGACTTCAACAACCTGCTCACCGTGATCATGGGCTCGGCGGATTTCCTGCTGGAGCGATTACCGGAAGGCGATGCGCGCCGCAGCGAGGCGGTGGACATCCGGGACGCTGCGGCACGGGCCGCCACGCTCACCAGACAGCTGCTGGCGTTCAGCCGGCAGCAGGTCTGGCAGCCTCGAGTGCTGGGTCTCGACGATCTGGTAGGCGGGGTCGAGCGGATGGCCCGCCGGATCATCGGCGAGGACGTGGCCCTGGTGACCGACCGGGCGAGCGACCTGGGGCGCGTGCGGGCCGACCCTGGGCAGCTGGAGCAGGCGTTGATGAACTTGATCGTCAACGCCCGCGATGCGATGCCGGAGGGCGGTACGCTCACGATCGCGACCCGCAATGCGGCCGTGCCGGACGATACCGGCGGCCGTTACCCGAGGATGCCGCCCGGCCGCTACGTCACGATCGCCGTCACGGATACCGGCCACGGCATGGACGAGGAGACGCGGAACCACGCGTTCGAGCCGTTCTACACCACCAAGGAAGTCGGACGCGGTACGGGTCTCGGGCTCGCCACCGTCTACGGCATCGTCAAGCAGAGCGACGGGTACGTGTGGATAGACAGCGAACCGGGTCGCGGGACGACGGTCACGATCTACCTGCCGCGGGTGGACGAGGCAGCGGAGCCGCGGGGCGCGCCCGCGAACACACATCATGGCCTGCGCGGCGTGGAGACGATCTTGCTCGTGGAGGATGACGACGCGGTTCGAAGCGTCGCCCGCCGGGTGCTCGAGCGCCACGGATACACGGTGCTGGAGGCCCGTTCCGGGCGCGAGGGCATCGAGGTCGCTCGGCAGCATCACGGCGCGATTCACCTCCTCGTCACGGACCTTGTGATGCCGGAGATGAGCGGCCGGCGCTCGGCGGAACATCTGGCTGTGATGCAACCGGAGATGAAGGTGCTCTATATGTCGGGCTATCCGCAGCGGGGCGCGGGACGGGAGTGGGTGCTGGAGCCTGATGTAGCCTTCCTCCAGAAACCGTTCACCGTTCAGTCGCTGGCCGAGAAGGTTCGGGAGGTCCTGGACAGCGGGTAGAGGACGCCCTCGCCGGCGCTCGCCGGAAGGCGTTCAGAGCCCGGGCCCCGCGGGCGATCGGGCTGCCGCGCGGGCCCGCCGACCGCGCCCATCACGCGCCAGCCGCGAACCGCCTGAGGGGGGATGCCCTGATCGCCCGTATCGCCCACGATCCCCTGGACCGCCCGGGCACGTCCCTCACGGCTCCGCTGGTCGGTCGCGCGAAGGGTTCGCCTGGCTATGCCGGTGCCACAGCGCAGCGATCACGACCAGTCCCGCGGCGGCCCCAACGAGCACCAGCATGGACCACAGCATGGCGGTCAGGGAGTGATCCGCGACGCCGTGGACGTCCTCGTAGGCCGCCTGCAGCGCTCGGGCCGGCGGCCCCGCCATCAGCGCCGTGAGGGAGAGGGCAGCATTGGTGGCCGTCCCCAAGAACACCACCCCCCGCCGAGCGGGACCCGTCAGGACCCCGGCAACGCGTCGGGCACCAGCAGCGCGAACAAGGCCACGGCCGTAGCAAACGTGCCGATCACAATGGACGCCACCAGTGCCAGGCGCTCGTAACGGAGATGCATGTACCACGCTCCAATCAGCGTCACCTTCACGATCATTGCAAACACCACCACGGCCACCGTGACTGCACGGGCCGGGAGGGCGGCCTCGGCCACGATCATCGTGACCGTGAGCGTGAGCAGCACCAGCCAGGCCACCCAATAGGTGCGATACGGCGTAACACGTTCCATGGTCCTCGCCGCCCTTACAGGAGGTAGAAGAGTGGGAAGATGAAGCACCACACGACGTCCACGAAGTGCCAGTACAGGCCCGCCACCTCCACGCCGAGTCCCGTGGCTCGGCCGGCCCGCAGCCGCGCGACCACGACGCCGAGCACGATCACGCCGATGAGAACGTGGGTGCCGTGGAGTCCGGTGATCATGAAGAAAAACGCCGCAAACGGCGCCGGCCCCCAGGGATTATGGCTCAGGCGCGCGCCCTCGCGGATCAGGTCGGTCCACTCCGTGACCTGTCCCAGCAGAAACCCCAGGCCACCCAGTGCCGTGAAGAACGTGAACACCATGGCGCGGCGCAGATCGCCGCGATGCGCTGCGCCCACCGCCGTGGCCATGGTCGCGCTGGAGGTAATCAAGGTGAAGGTCATCGCCGCGATCTTCGGCATCGGGAAGACGTCGCTCTGCTCGGGCCATGAGCCGCCAGCGATCCGGACGAACCCGTAGGCGGCGAGGAAACCCGCGAACAGCAGCGCGTCGGTCACCAGGAAGTACCACATCATCAGTTTCTGCCACGGAACCCCGAAGGGCGAGACTCCGCCCCCCCAATGAACGGTCGTCGCTTGTGCGCCCGTGGGCGCGCTGCTGGTCGTCACGAGTCCTCCCTAGAACAGGAGCAAGAGGCCGAACACGTAGAGCCACACACCGCCCACGAAGTGCCAGTAGATGGCGGCGTGCGTGAGTCCGGCCGCGCGTCGCACATACACCCCTCTGGACAGACGCCGGCGAGTCCAGGCCAACGCCGCCAGCCCCCCGAGCAGGTGGGCGGCGTGGACCGCTGACAACATGTAGAAGAAGGCCGCGTGCGGCCGGCCGGGCAGCAGGACGCCCTGCCTAACCAACCGAGTCCAGGCAAGGATCTGGCCCGCGAGGAACAGCAGGCCGAGGAGGGCGGCGATGTCGAGCAGCCGGCCGGCCCTGTCCGCCCTGCCTCGTCGCACGGCGGCTCGCGCTCCTTCAAGCGCGGAACTGGACAGCAGCAACACGGCGGTATTGGCCCACAGGATGCCGGGCAGAGCCACGGGCGCCCAGTCAGCGCTGCTGCGGCGGACCATCAGCGCCGCGGTGAAGGCGACGAAGAGCATCGTGACGGTCGCGAGCAGCGCCATCAGGCCCATGGCGTAGGGCCCTCCAGGCTCGCCCATTGGAGGCCCGTCCCCCGGAGATGCGCGCTCGGCGCCCGCCGCGAGCTGGAGCGCGACCCGGTTCATTGGCCCTCCCCCGCGGGCGCCGCGCTCCCCGCGACCGGCTGCGGCGCCCCATCCGGCGATGCTTGCGACCGGTACCCGCGCGCCACACCGTCCACGCGGTACTCGTACGGTCCGCGATACACGGCCGGCAGCTCGGGCCAGTTCAAATGGGGAGCCGGCGAGGCAGCGGTCCACTCCAGCGTGGCACCCTCCCACGGGTTTTCTGCCGCGCGCCTACCGCGGAACAGACTTACGATGAGGTTCCCCACAAAGAGGACCTGCGCCCCGGCCGCCAGGAACAGCGCGATGCTGATCGGCACGTTCATCCATTGGAGCGGGCGGGCGTACTCATACGTGGTCGGGTCGTAGAGCCGGCGCAGGTGGCCCCCAAGACCGAGGAAATGCATGGCGATGAAGGCGGCGA
>CAZVKD010000279.1:0-4037 GCA_964627675.1 uncultured Gemmatimonadaceae bacterium | reverse complement strand
GCGAACGGTGAGTGGCACCGCGAGGAAGATAGGGCGTTATCCGTTGTTCGTTATGGGTGGCCTTACCCCACAGAGTGGCAGCTGGTCGTGATCGCGATCTACGGGCTGACCGGGACGCTCCCGCTTGCGGAGCGGTGCGGGCTGACACGATCAGCCGGGTGGGACGGGGGTGTCTGTGCCGGCCAACGTCGCCCGGGGCGGGTCGGGACCCGCGGGCGAGCGAGCCCGGTTCTTCCAGATCGCTTGCGGGATCAGTTCAGCGGGTCGGAGGGTCGCGTCATTCGTACCGCAGCGCCACGATGGGATCCAGGAGCGACGCCCGCCGCGCCGGCCACAGTCCAAAGAACACGCCTACCCCGGCGCTGAACGCGAAGGCCACACCCACCGCCAACGGCGAGATCAGCGTGTTCCAGTTGGCGAGCTTGGACAGGCCGATGGCGAGCCCCGAACCGAGCAGAATGCCGATGCCGCCGCCCAGCAGGCAGAGCACCATGGCCTCGACGAGGAACTGCAACATGATGTTGGCCCGCGTGGCGCCGAGCGCCTTTCGGATCCCGATCTCCCGGGTGCGCTCGGTGACCGACACCAGCATGATGTTCATGATCCCGATGCCGCCAACCAGCAGGCTGACCGCCGCGATGCCGGCGAGCAGGAAGGTGAAGGTACGAGTGGTTTCCTCGAACGTGGCGAGGAACTCGGCTCGATTCCGAATCTGAAAGTCGTTGTCGCCGCCGGGCGGGATCTGATGCTCGCGCCGCAGCACCCGCTCGATCTCGAGCATTGCCAAGGGGACGGAGTCGGGATGGGACACCTGGACCGTGATGTTCCGCAACCGGTCCCGGCCAGCCACGCGATAGCGCGCCGTGTTGAGGGGGATGAGGATCTGCTCGTCCGGGTTCATGAACCCCTGGCCGCCCTTGGTGGACAGCACGCCGATCACCTCGAACGGAATGCCGCGGATCTGGATCTGCTGGCCGATCATCGCGGCGCCGTTGGCGTCGAACGTCGTGGGGATGGCCGACCCCAGCACGGCAACTCGGCGCCGGCCCTCGTTGTCTCCGGCGGTGAACATGCGACCGGCCACGACGGTGTAGTTGTTGACCGGCGCGTATTCCGGGACCGTGCCGACGACGCTGACGTTGGTGTTCTGGTTGAGATACTTAACCTGAAAGTTGCTGGAGATCTCCGGGACGACGGCCTTGAGCGCCCTGGCGTCCCGCGCCAGCGCCATGGCGTCGTCCACGGTCAGGGACTGGCGCATGTCGAAGCTCACGGCTACGCCGCGCTGGAACTGACCACCCGAGTACACCTGGAGGAGATTGGTCCCGAGCGCCTGGATCCGATCCTGCACGGATTTTCGCGCCCCGCTGCCGAGCGCCACCATCGTGATCACGGCGGCGACGCCGATCACGATGCCCAGCGCGGTGAGAATGGAGCGAAGCTTGTTCGCTCGAATCGCGCCGAGCGCGACCGCGATGATCTCGCCGAACAGCATCTACGGGCGGATGATGACCGCGCCGGGCGGCGGGGCCGGTGTCGTGGTGGTTTGACGCTGCACGCCGGGCAGCGCGTTGCTGCGCATGAACTGCTGCCGCTCCTGTTCCTGCTGCTGCGCCCGAATCAGGCTGGCGCTTGGCAGAATGAGGACAGTGTCCTGTTCCGTGAGTCCGCTCACCACCTCGGAGTAATCGAGATCCGTGAGTCCGGTGCGCACCGGCACCGGCACGGGCGTGCCGTTCCGCAGGGCGAACACGATGTAGTCGCCGCCGAAGAGATAGTCGGACCCGCTGGAACCGCCGGGTCGCTGGATCATCATCTGGCCAGCCTCTCCGCCGGGGTTACCCGTGAAAGTCATCCGCGGCCCGCTGCCGGCGCCGCTTCGGCCTCCCCCGGCGGCGCGCAGTTGCTGCATGACGGCGCGATCCTCGGCGGTGAGCGACTGAAATCCATCGCGCTGCATCTTGGAGAACACCGCGCGGACTCGCTCCGCTTTGAGCCCGGGCGGAAGCGTCACCTCTCGGCCGTCAGGCAGGGTGAACTTCTCGGCTCCCGCGCCGCCGTTCGCACCCGCCTTCTGCGCGCCGTTCTCCGCGGCGCGCTCCGAACTCGCCCCGGCCGCCGCAGGGTCCGGCCGACTCCCTCGCTGCCGCGCCTCGGCCACCTGCTGCATGACCTCCGCCGCATCAAGCCCCAGGACCCCAGCCGCCGACGCGACGTCGCGTTGCGTCCGGAGCGCCGCGTTGGGAATGGCCAACACCTGCTGCCGCGCCCCGACGTGAATCTCCACCTCGGCGTTCATGCCGGGCTTGAGCAGCGTGTTCTCGTTCGCAATGCGGATCAGAACCGGAAACATCGTGACGTTCTGCTGCACCGACGCCTGCGGCTCGATCTTCAGCACGTTGCCGCGGAACGGCCGGTTCGGGAAGGCATCCACCGTGATCGTCACGTCCATGCCGGGCCGGATCTTCCCGATGTCGGTCTCGTCCACCAGCGTCCGGACCTGGACGGTGTCGAGGTTCGCCATGCGGAGGAGCACCGTACCGCCGCTCACCTGCGAGATGGCCGACGAGATCACGGTGCCGGGTTCCACGCTGCGCTGGATGATGATGCCGGTGATGGGCGCCTTCACCTCGGTGTCCTCGAAGGCGATCTTGGCGTCTTCCAGGTTCCGCTGGGCCCGCACCAGTTGCGCGTTGGCGTTGGCGGCCTGGAGCCTGGCCGTCTCGAACTCCTGCTCGGTGATGGATTGCGACTTGAACAGCTCCTCGGCCCGCCGCAGTTGGGAGCGGGCGTTCTCGAGCTGTGCCCGTGCCACCTCCAGGTCCGCCTCCGCTTGGGTCAGGGCGTTCCGGGGCGCGCGCGGGTCCACTTTCACCAGCAACTGGCCCGCCCGGACCAGGTCGCCGGTCTCGGCACGCACGTCGAGAATCTCCCCGGAGGCCTTGGACTTCACTTCCACCGTGGTCACCGGCTCGATGGAGCCGGCCGCGCTGGCTGACACGATGATGTCCCGTCGCGCCACCGACACCGGTTGGTACACCCGAGGTGGCTCCTCCCCGCCGCACGCGGCGACCAACAGCGTGACCGTGACCAACGAACGACTGTGCATCTTCATGCTGCCCGCTCCGTTATCTCGTCGCGCTCGATCCTGCCGTCCAGCAGATGTATCTGACGGCGCGCGTGCGCGGCGATGTCGCGTTCGTGAGTGATCAGAATGATGGTCTGCCCGGCCGCGTGGAGCGCTTCGAACACGCTCATGATCTCCGCGCTGGTCTGGCTATCCAGGTTGCCGGTGGGCTCGTCGGCCAACAGGATGCTGGGATCGTTGACCAGCGCCCGGGCGATGGCGACGCGTTGTCGCTGGCCGCCCGACAGCTCGTTGGGCCGGTGTCCCATCCGGTCGGCCAGGCCCACCCGCTCCAGCGCCTGCGCCGCCCGTTCGCGTCGCTCTCTGGCCCCGACGCCGGCGTAGATGAGCGGCAGCTCCACGTTGTGGAGCGCCGTGGCGCGCGGCAGCAGGTTGAACGTCTGGAACACGAAGCCGATCTCCTTGTTGCGGATGCGCGCCAGTTCATCGTCGTTCAACTGGCTCACCTTCTGATGATTGAGCCAGTACTCTCCCGCGGTGGGCGTGTCCAGGCAGCCCAGCAGGTTCATCAACGTGGACTTGCCGGAGCCCGACGGTCCCATGATGGCGGTGAATTCGTTGCGCCGGATCTGGAGGTCCACGCCGCGGAGCGCGTGAACCACCTCCGCGCCCAGCTCGTAGTCTCGCGCGAGCTTGTGCGTGAGGATGATGATGTCCGGGAGCGGCGTGTCACCGGTGCGGAAATCCATGGGCTGGGTCACAACTCCCTCCCGGCCAGCGTCTCGATCTGCGCCTTGGCGAGCAACAGGTCGAGGCGGGCCTGCACCAAATTCACTTCGGCCTGTCCCAGGCTCACCTGCGAGGTCAACACGTCCACGATGGTGGCGGCGCCCAGGCGATACCGCTCCTGCTGCACCCGGAGATCTTCCTCCGCCGCCGCCCGGCTCGC
>CAZVKD010000278.1:0-4060 GCA_964627675.1 uncultured Gemmatimonadaceae bacterium | reverse complement strand
GGGGTGGCGCAGCATCAGGCATACACCGCCATAAACTATAGCGAACGCCAGCGTCGCGCCGATCACGCCAAGCCAGGCGTGGTCCGAACTGCCGGCGGCGAGACTGCCGGCCAGGGCAGCCGCCGATGCGGCCGCCGCCGTAATTCCCAGGGCGCGCCACTGTTCCCGTCCCTCGAGGGCCCCGAGGCGGCGTTCGAGTCCCGCGTAGTTCAGGGCCACATTCAACAGCGCCCCGGCGCTGGAGCCAAGGGCGATCCCGGCGGCGCCGAACCAGCGCATCAGGGTCCACCCGAGCACCGCGGACACCACCACGGCGAGCCCCGCCACGCGCATGGGTGTCCTCGTGTCGCCCATGGCGTAGTGACCCGAGGCGAGGAGCTTGACGGCCGCCTGGCCCGGTACGCCGATGGCGTACGCCGCCAGGACGCCGCTCACGATATCCGTTTCCGTCGCGCCGAAGCTTCCGGTCTGGAAGATGGCCGCCACCATCGGCCGTCCCAGGGCCGCGAGCGCGAATGCCGAGGGCACCACCAAGAACGCAAGTCGGCGAAGGCCGTCGGCCAGCCGCTCCCGTACCAGATCGGGCGGCCGCGCGGCGGCATCGCGGCTCATGTCAGGCAGCGCGGCCGCGGCGACGCTCACGCCGAACAGCGACAACGGGAGGGTGGAGAGCAGCTGGGCGTAGCCCAGCGTGGCCACGGCCCCGTTCCCCAACAGTGAGGCCAGCTGCGTGTCCACGATACTCGAGATCTGCGCCACCCCGGCGCCGACCACCACGGGGAGCCAGGCCCGCAGCACCCGCGCAACGCCTGGCGTCTCGAGCCGCAAGCGCCAGGCAATCCCGCGCGTCAGCCGGAGCGTGGCGGGAAGCTGCGCTGCCAGTTGCAGGGCGCTTCCCGCGAGCGCGCCCCAGGCGAGCGCCACCACGAGGCCGGTGCCCATCAGTCTGGCGCCCAGCGCCACGAGGACCGCGATCTGCGCCGCGTTCCACAACGCCGGCGCGGCGTACGAGAGGAAGAACCGGCCGTGCGTGTTCAGCACGCCGAGGCACCAGGCGGAGAGAATCAATACCCCCGCCATGGGGAACATGATCGCCACCAGGCGAACCGTGAGGGCGCGCGTGGACCCGGCGAACCCCGGCGCGGCGATGTCGGTGATGACGGGCGCGAGGAGCACGCCAACCACGGCGCAGCATGCGCTCACCAGGACCAGGATGGACGCGACCGCTCCCGCCAGCGTCCGGGCGCCGTCGCGATCGCCGCGCTCGATCATGGCCGCGTAGACGGGTATGAACGATGCCGAGAGCGTGCCCTCCCCGAGCAGCACCCGGATGACGTTCGGGATCTTGAGGGCGGCCCTGAAGGCGTCCGCTTGGGGGCCGCTGCCGAAGTAGTGCGCGAACAGCCGTTCGCGGACAAACCCCAGGATGCGGGTGACAACGATCCCGGCCGCCACCTGGGCGGCCAGCCGCCCGCGGGACGGCGGCACTAGTGCTTGGGCGAGGGGAGGCTGGAGGGTTTCGGCCGCGGCTCGCCTTCCTCCAGCAGGCGCTGGATGAACTGCGTCTCCTCGCGAAGCGTCTGAACGGCGCGTCCGAGTTCGTCAACTTCGTCTTCGAGGACGGCGATCTTGTCGTTGAGTTCCTTCAGCTGGGACGAACCCAGCCGTCGCTCAACGGCGCCGCGCAACGCCGGCGAGTCCATCACAATCGCGAGGATGGGAATCAGCAATGCCACGATCAGAATCAGGAACCCGATGACCCAGATCATGGGCGCATTCTACCGGCCGTCGGTGACGGCGGCAAGATGGGTTGCCAGGCGCTCGCAGGCCGAATACGCCGCCCGCAGGAAGTCCGGTCCGTACCGGACGAGGTACGGCAAGACGGTGAGCACCCGCTCCTGGGGCTGTCCCAACGGGAACAAGTTGGTGCGGGCCTTGGCCAGCTGACTCACCAGGATATCGTTCTGCTGCTTGAGGTGGCTCAGCAGCCGCTTCTCGACCTCCGCCACGCCACCCAAGGCCTGATGCTTTGCCGACTGCACCGGTTTCTTCAGCGTCGGGTCAACGGCAACGGCGGCTTCCGTCAACCGGTCGTATTCGTCTTCGATGGTGCGGCGCAGCGAGGTGAGCGCCTGGGTGGCGGCCTCGGGCATGTCCGACTGAACGAGCGCGGCCTCGAGCTGCCCCTCGGCGCGGTGCAGATCGGCGGGCCGGAGCCGGTACTTGTCCAACACCTTCGCCACGCGCGGTTCGATCACGAATCCCGACCACCGGGGGAGCGGAACCTGCGGACGCACCCCCAGCATGCGGTACAGCGGCGTGGCCTGGGGCAGGTAGGCCAGCTCGCCGGGCCCGGCGATGTAGGCCAGCGTCGGCAGGAGCGCGGCTTCCATGACCGGCCGGGCGAGCACATTGGGCGAGAGGCGTTGAGGGTCGTCCTGCGCCAGCCGGGCGAGATCCTTCAGCGACCAGCGCTCGCCGCTGCGCCGTGTCACGAAGCCGGTGCCGTCCAGCACCAGCCGATCGCGGCCCTGCGAGCCCTCCAGCATGATGGCCGTCGCTCCCTCGCCCACGCTCACCGGCGCCGTGCCCGACCACGCCAGGAGTTCCCGTGCCCGTGCCGCCAGGGCCGCGTCCAGTTCCGCCGCGCGCTCCAGTGCCGCGATGGCCCACGGTGCCATCGCGCTCTTTGCCGCTACGTGCGTGGGCCGGAAGACCACCACGCCGAACTCCGCCAGGAGTTCCGCAAGGCCCGAGGCGAACGCGTCGGCGAGGCTGGTGTCCGGCCGATAATGACGCTCGGCCCACGCCAGCACGGTCCCACGAAACTCGGTGTTCGGAACAGCCTGTGCGACCGCGGCCAGGACGCGCGCAATGTCCTCGCCAACGGGCTCGCGGTACAGCGGTGTCAGTGCGGCCGTTGGAGCGCGCTCACGCAACACGAGGCGCTGGACCTCGTTGCCCGCGGTCAACAGGTGACAATGGTTGGCTTCGGCGAAATCGTGGTCATCACCCGCCACCCAGAAGATCGGGATCACCGGTCTGGCCAGGCGCCGTTCCAGGGCGCGCGCCAGGGCCGCTGCGGAGAGGGCCTTGTAGATCGTGTACAGCGGACCGGTAAGCAGGCCGGGTTGCTGGCCCGTCGTGACCGCAAGCGCGCCCGGGGTGAAGAGCCGCTCCAGGTTGGCAGCGGCCGGACCCTGCGCCGTGAACGCCGGGCGCAGCTCGGGCAGGACGCGGACATGGTCCCCATCGGGCCCCGGGGAGACCGGGGCTGCGGCGCCCGGGATGGGCGTCGGCTCAAAGGCGAGCGTCACTGTGTCTCAGCGTCCCTTGTGATAGGGCGTGCCCTGAATGATGGTGCCCGCGCGGTAGAGTTGCTCGAGAAAAACCAGACGCGCGATCTCGTGGGGCAGGGTGAGCGCCGACAGCGACATGCGGGCGTCACATCGCTGCAGCACCTCGCCGGCAAGCCCGTGGGCCCCTCCGATGAGGAACGCCACGTCGGTGCCCTGCATCCGCCAGGCGGCCAGCTTTCTCGCGAAGCTGACGGAAGTCTCAGGCTGCCCGGCGCGCGTCAGCGCGATTGCCCGGGCCCCGCGCGGCAGGGCCGCCAGCAACCGCTTGCCCTCCACCCGGGTGCGCACCCCGGGCGGCGCATGCGCCGGGCCGACTCGCACCTCTCGAATCACCAGTCGCAGGTGCCGGTTGACGCGCCTCGCGTAGTCGTCGCACGCCTCGCGCAGGCCGGCGCCGGTGACCTTTCCGGCCGCCAACAGGTGCACCGTCATCAGGCATACAGGCCGCGGAGCCGGTGAACGGCGGCCACCCGCTCGATGGCGAGCATGTACGCCGCGATCCGCATGTTCACGCCATGCCGCCGTGCGACCGACAGCACGTCGTGGAACGATCGCTGGATGATGTCCTGCAAGCACAGACACCCGTGCCGGGAACGACGTCAGGGACGCGCATCGGGCGGATTCGAGTGCGCCCGCGGACGGCGCTGGCCGCGAGCGCTCAAGGGGCAGGCGAAACCGCCAGCGACATGCGCAGGATCTCC
>CAZVKD010000277.1:0-4064 GCA_964627675.1 uncultured Gemmatimonadaceae bacterium | reverse complement strand
CCGATGTCATCGCCGAAATCCACCGCGCTTATTTCGAAGCCGGAGCGGACATCGTCGAAACCAACACCTTCACCGCCACGCGCATCTCGCAGGCGGACTATGGCCTGGAAGACGCCGTGTACGACCTGAACCTCGCGTCGGCACGACTCGCGCGGGTGGCGGCGGACGAATTCACCGCGCGCTCACCCGACAAACCCCGCTTCGTGGCCGGGATCCTGGGCCCGACGAACCGCACTGCATCCATCTCGCCGGACGTGAACGACCCTGGCGCACGCAACGTGACGTTCGACGAACTCGCCGCGGCGTACCGCGAGCAGGTGGCGGGCCTGCTCGACGGCGACGTGGATCTGCTGATGGTCGAGACCGTGTTCGACACGCTGAACGCCAAGGCCGCGCTGTTCGCCATTCAGGACCTGCTGCGCGAGCGCGCGCTCGACCTGCCCGTGATGATCTCCGGAACGATCACGGACGCGAGCGGCCGCACACTATCGGGCCAGACCGCCGAGGCCTTCTGGTACTCCGTGCGCCACGCCGCGCCGTTCAGCATTGGACTCAACTGCGCGCTCGGGGCGAAGGACCTGCGGCCGCACATCGAGGAACTCGCCCGGACGGCCGACGCCTATGTGAGCTGTCATCCCAACGCGGGGCTTCCCAACGCCTTCGGCGGCTACGACGAGACGCCGGAGACCATGGAGGAGACCCTGGGCGAATTCGCGCGCTCCGGCCTGGTGAACATCGTGGGCGGCTGTTGCGGCACCACGCCAGCCCACATTCGACGCATCGCGGATGCCGTCCGCGACTGTCGGCCTCGCGAGATCCCCGCCCTGCCGGCATACACCCGTCTGTCGGGACTCGAGCCTCTGGTCATCCGCCCCGAGACCCTGTTCGTGAACGTGGGCGAGCGGACCAACGTGACGGGATCTGCGCGATTCGCCCGGCTGATCCGCGAGGGCGCGTTCGAGGAGGCGCTGTCGGTCGCCCGCGAGCAGGTGGACAACGGAGCCCAGATCCTGGACGTGAACATGGACGAGGGGCTGCTGGATTCGGTTGCCGCCATGCGCACGTTCCTCAACCTCATCGCCTCCGAGCCGGACATCGCCCGCGTGCCGATCATGATTGATTCGTCCAAGTGGGAGGTGATCGAGGCGGGCCTCAAGTGCGTCCAGGGCAAGGGCGTGGTGAACTCCATCAGCCTGAAGGACGGCGTAGGGGCCTTCATCGAGCGGGCGCGCAAGGTGCGGCAGTACGGCGCGGCGGTGGTGGTGATGGCGTTCGACGAGCGGGGCCAGGCGGACACCGCCGAGCGGAAGGTGGAGATCCTCACGGAGGCGTACCGCATCCTCACCGACGATGTGGGGTTCCCGCCGGAGGACATCATCCTCGATCCCAACATCTTCGCCGTCGCCACGGGGATCGAGGAGCACAACGAGTACGCCCGGGCCTTCCTCCAGGCCTGCCGCACGCTGAAGGAACGCCTCCCCCACTGCCTGGTGAGCGGCGGCCTGAGCAATCTTTCCTTTGCCTTCCGGGGGAACAACGCCGTGCGGGAGGCCATGCACGCGGTGTTCCTGTACCACGCCGTCCAGGCGGGGATGGACATGGGGATCGTGAACGCCGGCGCATTGCCGCTGTACACCGACATCCCGGAGGAGCTGCGCAACGCCATCGAGGACGTGCTGTTCAACCGCCGGCCGGACGCGACCGAGCGCCTCACCAACCTCGCGCGCAGCGTTCAAAGCCAGGGTGGGGGAACGCGCGGGCCCGATCTGGCGTGGCGCTCCCTCCCGGCCGAAGAGCGGCTGGTCCACGCGCTGGTCGAGGGCATTGCCGACTTCATCGAGGCGGACACCGAGGAAGCCCGGAGCCGGTTCGCCCATCCCATCGAGGTGATCGAGGGCCCGCTCATGCAGGGCATGAACGTGGTCGGGGACCTGTTCGGCTCCGGCAAGATGTTCCTCCCCCAGGTGGTGAAAAGCGCCCGCGTCATGAAGAAGGCCGTGGCGTATCTGGTACCGTTCATCGAGCGCGACAACGCGGCCAGCGGCGCGCGCCAGGCCAGGGGCCGAATCGTGATGGCCACCGTGAAGGGCGACGTGCACGACATCGGCAAGAACATCGTGGGCGTGGTGTTGCGCTGCAACAATTACGAAGTCATTGACCTGGGCGTCATGGTGCCGGCGGCGCACATCCTGGATACGGCCCGACGGGAGCGGGCAGACGCGATCGGGCTCTCCGGGCTCATCACGCCTTCACTGGACGAAATGGTGCACGTGGCAAAGGAGATGGAGCGGGAGCGGTTCGATCTGCCGCTGTTGATCGGCGGAGCCACCACCTCCCGGATCCACACGGCGGTCAAGATCGCGCCCGTGTATCACGGACCGGTGGTGCACGTCCTCGACGCGTCCCGCTCCGTGGGGGTGGTGGGCACCCTGCTCCATCCCGAACGGCGGCACGGGTTCACGGCCGGTGTGCGCGCCGAGTACGAGCGGGTACGCCAGGAGCACCGCGACCGCGTTGCCGCGGTGCGGCTCCAGCCGCTGGCGGAGGCCCGGCGACATCGGTTCACGCCGGACTGGGACCGCCATCCGCCCGTGCCGCCCCGCCACCCCGGCATTCACGCGTTCGAGGACTATCCGCTCGAAGAGCTAGTTCGCTACATCGATTGGTCGCCGTTCTTCCGCGCCTGGGAGCTGCACGGCAGCTACCCGCGGATCCTGGATGACGAGAAGGTCGGCCGTCAGGCCCGCACGCTGTTCGAAGACGGCCAGCGCATGCTCGACCGCATCATCGGCGAGCGGCGCTTTCACCCGCGCGCCGTGGTCGGGTTGTTCGCGGCGAACGGGGTCGAGGACGACATCGAAGTGTACGCCGACGGCGAGCGGACCGCTTCACGCGCCGTGCTGCACCACCTGCGGCAACAAGCCGAGAAGCCGCCGGGCCGGCCGACCCTGTGCCTCTCGGATTTCATCGCGCCAGAGGAGACCGGACGGCCGGACTGGATCGGCGCGTTCGTCGTGACCGCGGGATCGGGTGTGGTGGACTTTGCGGCCGAGCTCGAGCGGGAGCACGACGACTATGGCGCCATCCTGGTGAAGGCGCTGGGGGATCGCATCGCCGAAGCGCTGGCCGAACGGATGCACGAGCGGGTACGGCGGGAGTTCTGGGGGTACGCCGCGGATGAGTCACTGACCAACGACGACTTGATTCGCGAGAAATACGTGGGGATTCGGCCGGCGCCGGGCTATCCCGCCTGCCCCGACCACTCGGAGAAGGAGACCCTGTTCCGGTTGCTCGATGCCACGGCGCGCACCGGCGTCAGGCTCACGGACAGCGGCGCGATGTGGCCGCCGGCGTCCGTGAGCGGGTGGTATTTCGCCCATCCCGAATCGTTCTACTTCGGCGTGGGGAAGATTGACCGTGACCAGGTGACGGACTACGCGCGGCGCAAAGGGATGACCGTGGCGGAGGTGGAACGGTGGTTGGCGCCGAACCTGGGATACGGACCCGACGATTGAACATGGCCGCGACGCTCAAGGATCTCATCGCCGACGCCCGGGTGCACGTCTTTGACGGCGCCATGGGGACGGTGCTGTACGGCAAAGGCGTGTTCGTCAACGTGTGTTACGACGAGCTCAACCTGCGCGAGCCCCGCCTGGTGGAGAGCGTGCACGAGGCGTACGTGCGCGCCGGAGCCGAAGTGATCGAGACGAATACGTTCGGCGCCAATCCGGTGAAGCTCGCGGCCTACGGCCTGGTCGAGAGAACCGAGGAGATCAACCAGGCCGCCGCCCGCCTGGCACGCCGAGCCGCCGGCGGTCGCGCCTGCGTTGCGGGGGCGGTGGGGCCGCTCGGCATCCGCATCGAGCCGTTCGGGCCCACCAGCCGCGCCGAGGCGCGGGAGCACTTCGCCCGGCAGGTCCGCGGCCTGGTGGCCGGGGGCGTGGACGGTATCGTGCTCGAGACCTTCAGCGACGTGGAGGAGATCGAGCAGGCCCTGGCGGCGGTGCGAGCGGCGACGGACCTGCCGGTGATCGCGCAGATGACCGTAGGCGAGGACGGGAGCA
>CAZVKD010000276.1:0-4067 GCA_964627675.1 uncultured Gemmatimonadaceae bacterium | reverse complement strand
TGAGCGAATCCAGGGCGGTGACGTCGGCGATATGTTCGAGCAGGGGACGTGCGCCCGCGTTGACCAGCGTGTCTCGATATACGTCGAACGTGAACACGACGTCCTGCGCCGTCACCGGCTGCCCGTCGTGCCACCGGGCGCGCGGGTCGAGCGAAAAGCGAATGGCGAGCGGATCGGACATGTCCCAGGACCGGGCGAGTTGCGGGACGAACCCGGCGTCACCCAGGGTGTTCAACCCGGGGCCGATGTCCGCCAGCTTGAGGAAGATCATGTCGGTCAGGCCGATGCCGGCGTCCTGCTGGGTCGCCGGCGGGAACAACACGTCGGGCTCGGCGCCGACAATCACCGCCGTGCCGCATACCCCCACGCACGGCGGCGTCTCGCGGCAGGCGAGCATCGCCAGCGTGGCGACAACCGAAAGAGCGGACCTGGTCATGGCGTGCGTGTGATGTCTTGGCGCTGCCGCCGACCGGCGGCTGCTTGCGCGCGCACGATTATGTTGACTTCGGTTTACCGGCGCCAGGTCCACTCAGGATCGTGGTACCGCGAGCGACGGGCTGGGGGGTCCGCGGTGCGAATCACGGCGCCGTCGGGCGACCATGCCATGGTGATCGCCGTCGCGACCTCGTCGAAGTCCGCGGGGCGTCCCAGGGCTTCTCGCAGCGTGGTGGCGGCGAGCGGCCCCGCTGGCGCGCGCGAGACCTGGCGGACGATGTCCTGCGAGCCGTCCAGCAGGATGGCGCCGTGCTGGAGGAACGCGCTGCCGAGTCGAACCTGTGCCGACCCCACGACTTTCAACCCGTTCACCAGCACTTCGCCGCCCACCGGGTGGGCGAAGCACGCACCGGCTCCGGGTCCGGGCGCGCGGTCCGCCACCGGCGCCAGCGTGGCCGCGAGTCCCAGTCGCCCGAGCGCCTCGGCCAGCCGCTGGTGAATGGCGAGGTAACTCTGTCGCAGCGATCCGAACGCGGCCACCGGCGCGACCACGGCGTAGGTGAGTTCGTGCTCGTGCCACACGGCGCGGCCGCCGGTGGGCCGGCGAACCACGGCGATGCCGAGTCGCTCGATCAGCTCGCGGTCGTATCGGGCGAGGGCCGGCTCGTTGCGGCCGAACGACAGGCATGGCGGATTCCAGCGATACAGCCGGAGCCAGCCGTGCCGCTCGCCGTCCCGCTCGGCGTGCTCCAGCAGCCAGTGATCGAGCGCCATGTTGTCGGCGCCGCTCCGGCCGGTAGACTCCACGATGAGCGTCCAGCGGAGGCGCGGCATCGCGGGCACGCTCACCCCAGGCGCCGCCGCGCCCCGCCGGTTCGCCGCGGCGACGGCGGCCGCACCGCCCCTGGTCCTCACGCCACCCATGCCGTTGCCGCCTCAGGCATATGCCTCCGCCGGCGGGCGCACGCACACCAGGTTGCGATCGCCGTACGCCGCGTCCACGCGGCCAACGGGGGGCCACACCTTGTGCTGGCGAGTCTCGGGCGTCGGGAAGCCCGCTTGCTCGCGGGAGTACGGGTGGGTCCACTCCTCGGCCAGCAGGGCCCGCAGCGTGTGAGGCGCGTTCTTCAGCACATTGTCGGCGCGGTCGGCACGGCCTTCTTCGATGGCCCGGATCTCCCCGCGAATGGCGATCATGGCGTCGCAGAACCGATCCAGCTCCGAGAGCGGCTCGCTCTCGGTCGGCTCGACCATCATGGTGCCGGGCACCGGGAACGAAATCGTGGGCGGGTGGAACCCGTAGTCAATCAGGCGCTTGGCGATGTCGTCCACTTCGATGCCGGCGGACGCCTTGAAGGGGCTCGTGTCAATGATGCACTCGTGCGCAATCAGGCCGTTCTTCCCGCTGTAGACCAGCCGGTAGTGGCCCGCGAGTCGGCGGGCGATGTAATTGGCGTTGAGGATCGCGATCTTGGTCGCGTCCGTCAGTCCCTCCGGGCCCATCATCGCGATGTAGGCCCATGAGATCGGCAGGATTGATGGGCTCCCCCAGGGAGCGGACGAGACGGTGCCGCAGGGGCGTTCCACGCCGAGGGGGATCACCGGGTGATCCGGCAGGAACGGGGCGAGGTGGGGCGCCACGGCGATGGGGCCCATGCCGGGGCCCCCACCCCCGTGCGGAATGCAGAACGTCTTGTGCAGGTTGAGGTGACACACGTCCGCGCCGATGTCGCCCGGCCGGCACAATCCCACCTGCGCGTTCATGTTGGCGCCGTCCATGTACACCTGACCGCCGTGCTGGTGCACGATCCGGCAGATCTCCCGGATGCCGGCTTCGAAGACCCCGTGCGTCGAGGGATAGGTGATCATCAAGGCGGCGAGCGTGGCGCTGTATTCCGCCGCCTTGGCCTTGAGGTCCGCCAGATCCACATTCCCCTGGGGATCGGTCTTGACCACGACGACCCGCATCCCGGCCATGACGGCGCTGGCCGGATTGGTGCCGTGCGCCGACTGCGGGATCAGGCAGGTGGTGCGTTGCTGCTGTCCGCGCGAGCGGTGGTAGGCGCGGATCACCAGCAGGCCGGTGAATTCGCCCTGCGAGCCCGCGTTCGGTTGGAGGGACACGCGGGCGAAGCCGGTGATCTCTGCGAGCCAGCGTTCGAGTTCGGTGAACAGCTCGCGGTAGCCCGCCGCCTGCTCGGGCGGCGCGAAGGGGTGCAGCCGGCCGAACTCGGGCCAGGTGATGGGCTCCATCTCGGTCGTCGCGTTCAGCTTCATGGTGCACGATCCCAACGGGATCATGGCCGAGGTGAGCGAGAGATCACGGTCCTCGAGTCGCTTGAGGTACCGCAGCATCTCGGTTTCGGAGTGATACGTGTTGAAGACCGGATGCGTGAGAAACGCGCTGGTCCGCGCGGCGCGCGCGGGAATGGCGCGCGGGGCCGCCGCGAGATCGGCCATGGCCGGCGCCGGGCGGCCCAGCGCGAAGACCTCGAGGAGATCGCCAAGATCGGCCGGTTCGGTGGTCTCATCCAGCGTGATCCCGATCCGGCGGTCGCTGACCGGCCGCAGGTTGATGCGGCGGGACCGCGCCGCTTCATGGATCCGTCGCGCCGTGTCGGGTTGGCTCTCCACGCACAAGGTGTCGAAGAACTCGGAGTGAACAAGGCGGTACCCCAATCGCCGCAGTCCATCGGCCAGCGACGCGGTGAGGCGGTGCACGCGTTCGGCAATGGCGGTGAGGCGCCGCGGTCCGTGGTAGACGGCGTAGCAGCCGGCCGCGACCGCCAGCAGGACCTGCGCGGTGCAGATGTTGCTCGTGGCCTTCTCTCGCCTGATGTGTTGCTCGCGCGTCTGCAGCGCCATGCGCAGGGCCGGCCGACCCGCGCTGTCGCGGGACACGCCGATGATCCTGCCCGGGATGTGGCGTTTGTACGCCTCCCGAGTGGCGAAAAACGCCGCGTGCGGTCCGCCGTATCCCAGCGGTACGCCGAAGCGTTGCGAGTTGCCGACGGCGATGTCGGCGCCCCACTCGCCGGGAGACGTGAGCAGGGTCAGCGCGAGCAGGTCGGTGGCCGCCGTCACCAGCGCGCCCGCGGCGTGCGCGGCCTCGCACAGCTGGCGAAAGTCCCCAATGGCCCCGTCGGTCGCCGGGTACTGCACCAGGGCCCCGATGACGCCCGATCCGAACGTGAAGTCCGAGGGGTTCCCGACGACCACCTCCACGCCCCGCGCTTCGGCGCGCGTCCGCACCACGGCGATGGTCGGTGGATGGCAGGCCTCGTCCACCAGGTACACCGGTTGGTGTGCAGCCCGAGCCGCCGCCACGGTCATCGCCATGGCTTCCGCCGCGGCGGTGCCCTCGTCCAGCAGCGAAGCGCCGGCGATCTCGAGCCCCGTGAGGTCCGACACCACGGTTTGGAAATTGAGCAGCGCCTCGAGGCGCCCCTGAGCAATTTCCGCCTGGTAGGGGGTGTAGGCCGTATACCACCCGGGGTTCTCCAGCACGTTGCGCAGGATGACGCCGGGCGTAATGGTGTCGGCGTATCCCATCCCGAGGTACGACCGGAAGACCTGGTTCTTGGACGCCATCTGGCGCAGCGCGGCGAGCGCCTGCGGCTCGCTTCGGGCGG
>CAZVKD010000275.1:0-4071 GCA_964627675.1 uncultured Gemmatimonadaceae bacterium | reverse complement strand
CGCAGGCGCTGTTCCAGCTCCGCTCCCGGCGTTGCCCGAGGACTCACCATCCCTTTGGCGTTCACCACCCGATGCCACGGTACGGACGAGCCCTCGCTCAGCGCATGGAGCGCATACCCCACGCGCCGCGCCTGGCCGGGGATGCCGGCAAGCCGGGCCACCTGAGCGTAGGTCGCCACCCGGCCGCGCGGGATCCGGCGCACGACGGCGTGGACCCGGGCGTACGCGGACGGAGGCGAGGTCATGTCATGCCTCGCATCCCACTACCCGATCTTCCAGCCGAGATCGCCCTGCCAAGCGGGCCTCCGCGGCGAGGCGTTGCAGCTCCATCAGGGCCTTCACTCGCTCAGTCGGCGTCTTCTTGAGATTCTCGCGCAGGAGGGACCGGTCCACGTCACGCTTGTAGATGGCCATCACGGAATCCTGATCGGCCGGGGCGGGCGCGCTACCGTGCCACGCATCGCTCATACGCAAAGCAAGCTAGCAATCCCCGCACCCGTCCGCACCAGCGGCGCGCCGGGCGCGCCGGCCGCTCCCGCGTCAGCCGAACGCCACACCCAACAGAAGCCCGAGCAGCAGCGCGACGCCCGCAAGCACCGCGGCCATGGCGCGCGGCACCCCCACGGACACCGCCGGCTGGGACGTCGAGGCCCGCGTGCTGTAGAAGGTCACCGCGTCGAGCGCGGCCCGCAGCTCCATCGCCGTCGAAAACCGCTTCCAGGGATCCTTCTCCAGACAGCGCATGATCGCGTCCGCGAAATCCTTGGGGATCGAGGGATTGATGTCGCGGATGGGCACGGGCGCTTCGCTGACGTGCTTGGCGAGCGTCTCCTTGGCGTCCCGGCCCCGGAACGGCGGCCGCCCCATGAGCATGCGATAGCCCAGCGCGCCCAGCGAGTAGATGTCCGAGCGATGGTCAATGTCCGGCAACGCGCGCGCCTGCTCGGGCGACATGTACTCGGGCGTCCCCACCACCGGTCCCCCGGCCGATTCGTCCACCTGATCGGTGATCGCCCGGGCGATCCCGAAGTCCATCAGCAGCACTTTCTGGAGGTCGCCTTCCAAGAACACGTTGGCCGGCTTGATGTCCAGATGCACCATCTTGGCCCGGTGGGCCGCGGCCAGCGCGTCGGCCAGCTCGCTCAAGATGCGGCGCGTCTCATAGGGCGGCGGGCGCACCCGCTCCAGCCGCGCCTCGAGCGTGGTCCCTTCCACGAAGGGCATGACGTAGTAGATCAACCCTCCGCGCTCGCGAATGTCGTAGATCGGGACGATGGCCGGGTGCCTGAGCTTGGCCAGGGCCACGCCCTCGTTGCGGAAGCTCTCCACGAACACCGTCGCGCCGATCAGGTCCGGGCGGATGACCTTGATCGCCACGATGCGATCCAGGCGCCGGTCGCGCGCCTTGTACACCCGGGCGAACCCACCCTGCCCGATGAACGAGAGCAGCTCGTATTCGCCGCCCAGCACCTGGCGCAGCCTGGCCCTGAAGTCGGCCCCTGAAGGCGGCGCCGCAGGGCCCGGACCCGTCTCGACATCGGCCAGCACGGCGTCACCGCCCCATGCACCGGATGCCCGGGCCGGCCCAGGGCTGACGATGGTGGCGTCGGGATCCGGGTTGATGGGCGTCGGCGTGCCGCAGCCGGCGCAGAACTGGTCGTCCGGACCCAGCAGCCGATCGCAGGCGGCGCACCGCGGGGACGCGCCGCTCACCCAGCCGGGTACTCGGCGAGCCTTATCGTCCTTCCGCCCCCGCGGCGGCGGCACGCTGCTCCGGCCCGCTCACCAGCGCGTTGAACACCAGCTTGAACGTCCCGTGCGCCTGCGCCCGATGCTGGGCGCGGAAGCCGATCATCACCACGCGTCCCCTGCCCTGCTCGACCGCAACCATCGCGGCCTTCCTGGCGATCACGTCCTCCCCCAGCAACCATCCGCTCTGGAGGATATCGCGCTCCACGAAGGTCACGACGCGCTCCACGCGCTCGTTCGCGGCCGTGGGAATCACCTCGTACGCGTGGTTGCCCTGCAGGAAGGTGGCGAGCGCCTGCGGTGGCATGCCGAAAGCGAGCGGGTTTCCGTTGTCCACGTTCACGCGCAGCGTGGAACCCGGTGACCAGAACTCCCTGGCAGGAACGTCCGCCACGACGTTGCGGATGGGCACGTCGAGCTTCTGCATGGCAAAATCGCCCGCCTGGCCGAGGGTGAGGAGCGTCCCGCCCGCCTGCACGAACGCCTTGAGCGCGTCCACGCCCTGCTGGCCGATCCCGCTCCGGAACTCGGGCGGGGGCTCGGGTTGCTGCGCCCCGCCGCCGCCGCCGCCAGCGCCCGGGGCCCGCTCGCCCGTGATCATCCGCACGTTGTCGTCCGGCAGCATGATCACGTCGTACTTGGCCGCGAGGTTCCCGGCCCTGATCTCGGCGTCGAACAGCGACTTGTAGGGGAAACCCCACTGCTCCAGCAACCAGCGAGTCCACCCCTCGTCCATGTTGCCCCCGTAGTACCGCTGGTACATGCCGATCCGGAGCCGGCGCACCTGGTAGCTCGCGCCCGAGGGGTCCGCGCCGAGCGGCGCGAAATCCACGCCCGTCTGCCGGGCCACGTCCTGCAGCGTGGCCTCCGGCGCGCCCATCACGACGAAGTCTCCCGGCCCGAGCGATCCCACCGCACGGCTCAGCCGCCGCACGCCCACGTTCCGGTCCCACAGCAGGTTCACCGCGCGGAACGCGGCGTTGTGCCGCCCGTCCAGGACATACCCCGCGCTCCCGCGCGTGACCCGACCCGCGGGCGCGATCGCCGCGGCGACCCTGCTCAAGCCGGCCGCGTCGGCCGCCACCGCCTGGCCCGCCGCGTCCACTCGCACGCCCATGAACTCGGCCATCACGTCCGCCGACATGTCATAGGGGCGAATGGGATTGCCCTGCGCGTCGCGGGTGTAACTGTTGTCGGGATAGAACGTGCGGCCCAGCAGATACCGGATCACCCCCATCTTGGGCTGCGCCATCGAGACGACGAACGTGCCCGGGCCGTACACCCTGCCCTCGTGGCGGAATTCGTTCGCCGCCCGATGCACCTCGATCCCCTGCACCAGCAGCTTGTTCACCAGCAGCGTGGCGGTGAGCGGATCGTGCTGCTCGGCGGGAATGACGTAGGCCTTGGTCTCGTACGCCGCCCCGCGCTCCGTCTGCCGCTCGGCCTTCAGATAGTGGTTCCACAGGACGGTCTCGCGGTTCCGCGCCGCCAAATCCAGCGCGGCCCAGGCCGCGACTTTCTGCCGCTCCACGATGTCCCGCACCCGCCACCAGCCGCCGGGCCAGGGATTGGGGAACGTGGTCTGGGCCTCGTATTCGGGCAGCTGGCGGGTGCGCCCCTGCAGCTGGTCCGGATGCAGGAACAACGGCGTCGCCAATCGGGCGCTGGCGGACTCGGTCAGCATCCCCGCGATGTTGTGAAACGGCGTGATCCAGTGGAACCCGAAGTGCCCCCAGCCGGAGTAGATGGCGGCATTCACCACGCCGTTCAGTCCGGCTTCTTCTTCCTTGTACGCGATGTGCGCGCCCCACCAGGCCATCTCGCGCCAGACCAGCGGGTCGCTCTGCGGGCGAATGGGCTCGGCGTAGGGCGGCACGTAGATCCGCGCGCCGTAGGGACCCATCTGGTGATGGTCTATGTAGGCCTGGGGGATCCAGTCGCGGAACAGGATCTTCGCCGCGTACTCGGACTCCACCATGTTGGTCATGAAGGCGTCGCGGTTGTTGTCGTGGCCCACGTACTTGTGATACAGCACGTTGAGCCCCACGCCCTCGTACTCGGTGCCCACGTACTTGTTGTACCAGTCCGTGACCAGGATTTCGCCGTCCGGATTGAAGCACGGGATCATGATCGCGATCACGTTGTCCATGATCCGCTGGGTCTCCTCGTCGGTGCGGCGCACGAGGTCGTAGGTCAGTTCCGCCGCGGTCTGGCTCGCGGCCACTTCGGATGAGTGCAGGCCGAACGACTGCACCACCACCGCCTTCCCCTGAGCCACGGCGCGTTGAAGTTTGAGAACCTGACGGTGAAAAGTCACCTGCT
>CAZVKD010000274.1:0-4099 GCA_964627675.1 uncultured Gemmatimonadaceae bacterium | reverse complement strand
CGAACTCGCGAAACGTCCTGGCCCGGAGCGCCCGAGCCACCTCGATGCGGGGGGCGAGGACGCGCGTCTTGCCCGCCACCTTGCGCTTGAGCTTGGTGACGAGGTAACGGCGGTACAGTGGCGCGAAGCCGCGCTCCAGGGCATCGGCCCCGGCGGACAGATTGAACGGAACGGATACGGCAGCCGCGGCAACGATGGGCCGGCCCAGCCGGGCGGATGCCTGATGAGGGTCGGCGGCGGGCGACGAGGAGCGACACGCGGACTCGGCCAGGTACTTCAGCAGCACGTTGCCCCCGAGCGAGAAACCCGCCGCGCCAAGCAGGCCCCCCTCCAGCCGCCGGGCCAGTAGATCCACCACGTACGCCAAATCGCCGGTCTCGCCCGAGTGATACAGCCGCGGCGCGCGATTCAGGTCCCCGCTGCATGACCGGAAGTTGAGCCCCACGGCCGGGAGTCCCACACGAGCGAGCTGCCGGTACAACTCCATGGCGTACCCCGAGCGAGCCGACCCCTCCAGACCATGGAGCACCAGGACCAGTGCGCCTGCGCTGGTCCATGGGTCACTCGCTTCCACCCAGTCGAGGTCAACGAAATCACCATCCGGCAGCTCCACTCGTTCCCGGCGCAACGGTACCCCGCGACCGTCGCGGAGGAACCGCGCGGCGAGTGTCTGGGCATGCGGACCCGGTAACCACCAAGCCGGGACAAACGGAGAGACGTGCACCGGAGCCAAACATAACTGGGGACACGCTGTCTATCTTGAGAGACACCCGGCGGTGTCCGAGAGCAGGGGCAGGCGGCGCCGGGGTGCACAACTTCATTGTCAAGGCCATCTTATCAGCGGCGCGACCGTGGCACGTGCGTTGCGAAACTCGACGTGGGAGAAGGCGCACGACCCCCTAAGGCAGCCTCTCGCGAGGGACTAAGGAGCCTCATGAACCCGAAGATCATCGGCGCACTGGCGATGGCGCTCATGGCCCTGAGCGGCACGGCGCCGGCACAGTATTTCGGGCGCAACAAAGTCCAGTACGAGGGTTTCCGGTTTCGGGTGCTCGAGACCGAGCACTTCGACATCTATTACTACCCGGAAGAGCAGGAGGCCGTGGAGCTTGCGGGGCGGATGGCCGAGCGGTGGTATGCCAGGCTGTCGCGGCTGTTGGACCACGAGTTGCATCGGCGCCAGCCCGTTATTCTCTACGCCAGCCACCCGCACTTCCAGCAGACCAACGCCATTTTGGGCGACATCGGCGAGGGCACGGGCGGCGTCACGGAACTGTTCAAACGGCGCGTGGTGCTGCCGTTCGCCGGGCCGCTCGCTGAGACGGACCATGTGCTGGGTCACGAGCTGGCCCATGCGTTCCAGTTCGACATGACCGGGGACCCGGGGCGTGTGAGCGAAAGCACGGCCCCGGTGGCGCTGCGCATGCCGCTGTGGTTCATCGAGGGCATGGCGGAATATCTGTCGGTGGGGCCGGTGGATCCGCACACGGCCATGTGGATGCGGGACGCCCTCAAAGACGAAGATGGGAAGGAAGACCTTCCCAGTATCACCAAGCTCAACAGCGGCCGCTACTTCCCCTACCGCTGGGGCCAGGCCGTCTGGTCCTACATCGCCGGCACCTACGGTGACGATGCCGTCGGTCGAATCCTGAAGGCGTCCCGTCGTACGCGTGACGCCATTCTCGCCATCGAGCGCGTGACCGGCGTTCCGATCGACTCGCTGTCGAAGAACTGGCATGCGGCCATGCGCGGCGCCTACGAACCGTTGCGCCTGGAAACGGATTCGGCCGCGGCTTACGGCAAGGTCGTACTCGACGAGTCTATCACCGGCGGGCGCTTGCATATCGCCCCGGCCGCGAGCCCCGATGGCCGGCAGATCGTGTTCATGTCCGAGAGGAATCAACTCTCCGTGGACGTGTTCGTCGCGGATGCGGAGGGCGGCCGGGTTCAGCGCAAGCTCATCGGGACGGCCGTGGATCCGCACTTCGAGAGCCTGCAATTCATCAATTCCGCCGGTGCCTGGGATCCGCAAGGCCGCCGGTTCGTGGTCGGCGGAATCAGCAACGGCAAGCCGACGTTGTCCATTTTCGATGCCCAAACGGGAAAGCGCGAACGGGAAGAGCGGTTGGCGAGCCTGGATGAGGTATTCAACCCCACCTGGTCCCCGGACGGCCGGAGCATCGCGTTCTCGGCCATCGTGGGCGGCCTGTCGGATTTGTTCCTCTACGACCTGGAGTCCGATTCGCTGTTGCGGCTGACGCAGGATCCGTACGCCGACCTCCAGCCCGCCTGGCGTCCCGACGGCTCGAGCATCGCCTTCGTGACGGATCGCTACTCCACGGACCTCGCGACGCTCAAGTTCGGCGAGTACGGACTCGCCCTTCTCACCCCGGGCGACAGGCGGATCGAACCGCTGCTCTCGCTCAGGGGCGCGAAGGCCATCAACCCCCAATGGCGTCCCGACGGACAGAGCCTGTATTTCCTGTCGGACCGGACCGGCGCCACCAACGTGTACCGGCTGGACCTCGAGTCCCGTGACCTGTATCAGATCACGAACCTGTTCACCGGCGCCTCGGGCATCACCGCGCTGTCGCCGGCGCTGTCGGTCGCCGCGACGTCCGGGCAGGTCTTCTTCAGCGCCTACCAGCGCGGCGCGCACAACGTCTACCGGATTGACGAGGGCGACCGCCTGGCCGGGACGCGGGTGGACCCCACGAGCACCCGCAACGCGGCATACCTCCCTCCGGCTCGCCGCGAGCGCCCGCAGGTGCTGGGCATGCTGGAGAACCCGCTGTTCGGCCTGCCAGACGCCGAGGGGTTCACGACGCGCGCCTATCGGGCCGGCCTGTCCCTCGACTACGTTAGCGACCCGTCGCTGGCATTCGGATCGGACCGCTTCGGGACGTTCATCGCCGGTGGGGCGTCGCTGTACTGGTCGGACATGCTGGGAACGCACAACGTCGTGACCATGCTCCAGGTGCAGGGCGGCTTCCGGGACGTCGCGGCCCTGGTGGGCTACCAGAATCTCGAGCGGCGGCTCAACTGGGGCGTGGCGGTTCAGCAGATCCCCTACATCTCAGGCTCGTACGCGTACGGATATGACCAGACCGGCAACCTGATCGAGCAGACCTACATCTACCGTCAAATCAACCGCGACGTGGTGGGGTTTGCCGCGTACCCATTCAGCCGCATCCGGCGCGTGGAGTTCAGCGGGGGCTATCGCAACGTCACGTTCAACCAGGAACTCAGGACAGTCGTGACGTCGCCCACGGGTGGCAGCCAGCGCTTTGTGGATCAGCCACCGAGCCCGGCGGGTTTGCATCTGGGGTCCGCCAGTACCGCCCTGGTGTACGACAACGCCGTCTTCGGTTGGACCGGCCCCATCCTGGGCCAGCGGTACCGCGTCGAGGCCGCGCCGATGTTCGGATCGCTCAAGTTCGTGAATGGTCTCGCGGATTACCGCCGCTACGTCATGCCGGTGCGGCCGTTTACGCTGGCAGGCCGCCTGATGCACTATGGCCGCTTTGGCCCCGGCGCGGACGACGGTCGGCTCTCGCCGCTGTTCCTGGGCTACCCCGGCATTGTGCGCGGCTACGACCTGAACTCGTTCTCGGGCTACGAGTGCGTTGGAGCCACTCCGGCAAACTCATGCCCGGTGTTCAACCAGCTCATCGGCAGCAAGATCCTGGTGGGGAACGCGGAACTCCGGTTCCCCCCGCTCGGGGCGCTGGGATTGGGGCCCGGCTTGTTCGGCGCGCTCCCCGTGGACCTCGTGGGCTTCTTCGACGCCGGCGTGGCCTGGAGCGGAAGGGAGAAGCCCAGGTTCCTGAACGGGGTGCTCAACTCCGACGGGACCCGAGACATCGTAACCAGCGCCGGCGTGGGCCTGCGGGTCAACCTGTTGGGCTTCGCCATCGCCGAGATTGATTACGTGAAGCCGTTCGACCGGCCGATCAAGGGAAGCCATTGGCAGTTCGCCTTCACCCAGGCGTTCTGAGCTGAGAGACGGATCGGGGGGGGGGGGGGGCGGGCGGGGCGCGCGGCGGGGGGGGGGCGGGGGGGGGCGGGGGGGGGGGGGGGGGGGGGGGGGGGGGGGGGG
>CAZVKD010000273.1:0-4109 GCA_964627675.1 uncultured Gemmatimonadaceae bacterium | reverse complement strand
CACCATTCGATCCGGTTTGATGTCCATCGGCTCGACCCTATCTGCCCATCTTGCGTTTGATGGCGGCAAGCTGATCTTCCGCAGCCTTCTCCCGGGCGGCCCGGTCCATCCGCGCGCGCAGGATCTCGTCGTCCTCCGCCGGCGTCCGCGCGCCACCGGCCGGGGACTCCGCCGCTCTGCCGCTTTCGCCCGCGGCAGCGCCCGCCGCCCGCTCGGTCTCGTCGAGCTGCCGGATCATCTCCGCCAGATCACGCTCGAGCAGCGCAGCTTCTTCGCCCAACACCGCCACCTTCCGCTCCAGAACGGCGGCGCGCTCGGCGTGGCGCCCGGCGAACCGCTCCGCTATCCCGGCGGTTTCGGTATCTCCGATACCCCGAGCCATGCGGCCCCGGCGCTCCGCATCCTCCAGCTGCTGGCGCTCAGCGCCCAGCGCGGCCTGTCCGGCCTGGATCTGGTCGCGCAGCTGTTGCAGCGCGCCCCGCGCCTCCCGCACGGCGGCGCGCATGCGCTGGATCGCCGGGTCCGCCACTACGGCGTCAGCTCTTTTTCGCCGTCTTCGCGAAGAACGCCGAGAACACCTGTTCCACTTTGGCGGACTTGCACTTCGGACAGGCGGGGCGCTTGCGCCCGTGCTGGGAGATCGAGTGAACCATCGAGAATCGCTTCCCGCACTTGTCGCAGCGATACTCATAGGTCGGCATATCAGCAAACCTCTCTCGTACCGAGGAAACGCCGATAGCTTATGCCCGGCTCCGGAAGGGGTCAAGCGAACGGGAACCGGCTAGGCACAGGCCGGGTCCACCGCTAGCTTGCATTTTATGAAACGTGTCCTCTTATTCATCGCTTTGCTGGCCGGGTGCGCCGCAGGCAACCGCGAGAACACGGCGTCGTGCGGGTTCGCCAGCATCGCCGCCGCGTCCATGATCATCAACTCGCTCGAGAACCTGAACCTCGTGGTCTCGGATGCCCCACAGAATGTCCCGGGCGAGCTGCCGGCCAAGGTGGTGGGGTATGGCACCGCGAAGGTCGTCGTCGCACCGGGGGCCGACGGCCTGGTGATGGGATACGAGGGCGAAGGATTCCCGGCAGTGCCGGGATTCGGCCTCTTGCTGGTGGATGATTCGTCCGAGGTGGCGCGGGGCGTGATGATCTTCGAGCCGGAGGGACCCGGCGGCTATCCCAGGCTCGGCACCGTCTCCAGCACGACCCACAGCATTCCCCTGTACGGCGTGCGGGTGCACTGGCCCTCGCTCAACGCGCCGAAATGCCCTCTGTTCGCGACGAGGGTCGCGGATGCCCCAACCAAGTAGAGGCGGCCGGGCGGGATCGGCGTCCGCCGGCCCGCCGGACCCGCTGTTCACCCGACACCGCCGGCCACCGGCTCCCGGTGATCACGCGGCCCGAAATCGCATCTGATCGCTCACCTGCCGCAGTAACCGATCCGGCCCGCCGACCCCCGGGAAGAAGCAGGAATCCGCCAGCCGGTTGAGCCCCACCCGAATCCGCTCGAACGCCTCCGCTAACCGGTCGAAGACGTCGTCCAGCCCGTATTGCTCGGCCAGCCGATGCTCGGCGGCGAGCTGGAAGCCACGCGCCCCCAGGGTCTCGTAGTAGCGCAGATCCGGACCGCCGCTCTGCCGTCGAGCCGCGATGTAGTCCGGAAACACGCCGGCCAGCCACAGGCTGAAGTTTCCCAGATGAGCCCGAAGCAGGAACGCACGCCGCCCGTCGGCCACGTCCAGGTCCGCTACGATGTCCGTCACGTAGGCGTACGTCGCATCGTCAATGGGCGCGATGCGATACGCCCGATCGCGCACGCCGAACTCGAGGAGTAGCGCACCCAGGTAATCACTGAGCGTGGCATCATCGATTCCCATGCGCCGCAGGTGATGGCGAATCGCCACGTAGAAGTAGAGCGGGGCCGAAGGGGCTGCGAGCCCCGGTGCCGCCTGCAGTAACTCGAAGAGCCCTTCCTCATCCAACAGGCTGTCCGGGCCGGCCGCCCGGGCGCGCGCTTCGTAGTACGCGCGACGCTCCGCACTGCCACCGGAGAGAAGTGTGAGAACCAGACTCCGATCTGCCGGGCTGATGCGCTCCCGCAAGTTGGCGAGGATCATTCCAAGCCTCCATCGCTCCAGTTGCCGTCATATGTAGTATGCAAACACCAGGCCCCAGGGTTCAATGTTCCCCGCTGTTGTCCACCGAGCCCGACGAGTGCCGGCGCGCCCCGCCGGAGCACTCTGAGGTGGTGACGTGGATCACTTGGCGGCGCGCCGACCCTTTACCAGCCGCCCGGCCCTCCGCCATCTTGCAGGCCGATGCTGGACACCCAAAGGCGATCGGCCAGCGACACGGCCATTGTACGCGACCCACGAACGGAGCGGCGCCGTTGATCTACGTCTGTACGCACCTCAACAACAACGCGTCCACGGTGGGTCTGTTCCTCTGGAAGGTGCGGCACGTCTTCACCTCCTTCCCGCGGGAGTATCACCTGCTGGTAGCCGATGATGGCTCGAGCGCCGCCACGCGCGAGGTGCTGGACCTGTACCAGCGTGTCCTGCCGCTCACCGTCTTGCGGAGCGAGACCACGCGCGGGTATGCGGCGCATCTGGACCTGCTCCTGCGAGACGCCCTGCGGCGCACGGATCGCCCCAAACGGGACTGCGCCATCGCCATCCGCCCGGATTTCTCCACCCCGGCTGACGCCCTGCCCGACATCGTGCGCCGGGTCGAATCCGGCGCCGACCTGGTCGTGGGGGAATCGGCCGACGGCGACCGCTCGCTGGTCCGGCGACTGGTCCGGAGGAACGCGGCCTGGTTGCTGCGGCCGGGCGTGCGGGTGCCCGGTGTGCGCGACTTCGTGTCCGGCTGCTTCGCGATCCGGCTCTCCACGTTGCGCACCTGCGTGCGCGAGCGCGCCCGTCTGCTGGAGACCGATGGCTGGCCCGCCAACGCCGAGCTGATCGCCCGCGCCGCGGCAGCCGCGCGGCAAATCGCCGTCCTCCGGCTGCCACCCGGCCTTCGCCCCGTTGACACGGCGCCTGGCGGGCTCACGCTCGCGCTCTCGCTGTACCGCACGGGGAGACGCTTGAACATTCCGGCACCCGCCGCGCCGATCGATCGCGCTTCGTGAACCGCCTCCTCATCGGGGTCGTCGTCACGGCGACGGCCTGGTCCGCCCCGACGATGGCGCAGGGCCCGCCCGACACGGTCCGCCTCCTGGACCGCTTCCCGGTGGGTGAGCTGCTCCGGTACGACGCGAGGTTCGGCTTCATAACGGTGGGCCACGCGGCCATGGAAGTGGCTGGCGTGGATACCATCCGGGGCATCCCCACCCTCCAGTTCACCTTCACGCTCCAGGGCGGCACGCTGTTCTTTCGCCTCAACAACCGGATGGACTCTTGGGTCGGCCTCGCCGATTTCGCTTCGCGGCGCTTTCGTCAGGATTTCGACGAGATGGGCAAGCGCCGGCAGGCCCGGTTCGAGATCTATCCCGACTCCGGTTTCTACCGGGACCTCGTGGCCGACACCGTGCTGCCGACGTCGCCCCACCCGTTGGACGACGCCGCGTTCTTCTACTTCGTCCGCACCGTTTCGCTGGAGCCGGGACGGCGCTACGAGTTCAACCGGTACTTCCGGCCGGATCGCAATCCGGTGGTGCTGGAAGTTCTCGAGCGCGATACCGTGGACGTGCCGGCCGGCCGTTTCCCCACGGTCGTGATCCGTCCGACCGTGAAGGGACGGGGCATTCTGGCCGAGGCGCAGGATCCGCGCATGTGGTTGTCGGACGACGACCGCCGCATCATGGTGCAGCTGAAGTCCCGCTTCTCGTTCGGGACCATCACGTTGCGGCTCACGGGGAGGGAGTCCGCCCGATCAGGAGAGCCGAGCGAGGGGCGATGAACCACAGGGCCGCGGCGCTGATCGTGGCATGGCTGACGAGCGGCTGCGCGGCAGCCGCTCCGGTGCCCACGCTCGAGCCAACGTCGCTGGAAATCGGGGCCGTACGTCAGGTCATCGCGGGAGCGCTGTCGGCCGACGCGGCGATGCAGGACGCGGATTCGCTCTACCTGGTGGGTGCCAGCGTGATCGCCGATGGCCAGACGCGC
>CAZVKD010000272.1:0-4117 GCA_964627675.1 uncultured Gemmatimonadaceae bacterium | reverse complement strand
CTCGCCAAGGCCCGCGACGGCGCCGACGTGGTCAAGGTCGTGGACTTCGGCATTGCCAAAGCGATGACCGGAGAGGAAGGGCAGAAGGTCACCAAGACGGGGCTGGTCGTGGGAACGCCCGAGTACATGAGCCCCGAGCAGCTCTCGGGTGACAAGCTCGACGGGCGCAGCGACATCTATTCCCTGGCGCTGGTGTTCTACCGCATGCTGACCGGCACCCTCCCGTTCCAGGCAGACAGCGCTCAGGAAACGATGATCAAGCGGCTGACCGACGATCCGATGCCGCTCAATCAGGCGGTGCCGGGCGCCAACTTCCCCGACCGGCTTCAACAGGTGATGGATAAAGCCCTCGCGCGCATGCCGTCGGAGCGCTACGGCAGCGCCGCGGAGTTCGCCCGGGACGCCGTGCAGTCGGTAGCCGGGATGAAGCAGGCTGCGGTGGACACCGAAGGGGCGACGCAGCTCATCTCCGCCGTGCCGGGTGGTGCGCCCACGGCGGTCGCGGGAAAGACCCAGGTGTCGGGTGCCCCGCTCCCGCGCGCCCGGACCCCGGACACGCCGGCGCCGGCGGCCCCTCCGCCCACGCGTCCCAGCCGCGCGGCGAGACGACCGGCGCGCAAGACCCCGGTGGCGGCCATCGCCGCGTCGGTGGCCGTGCTGGCGGTGGGAGGCACCGTGGCGGCCGTCATGCTCAAGGGGCGGGCCGCGCCCTCCCCAAACGCGGCCGACTCGGCAACCACGGGAGGGGCGGGCGTGACAGGGGACACGGCCGCGCGAGTGGCGACCAACAACGTTCCCATTAGAAGCGGCGCGAGCGGCAGCCAGCGTACCGGGGGAGCGCCGCCAACCGGAGGGACGCCAACCGGGGGAACCGGCGGCGGCCCGAGCCCGGGCGGCGGGGGGAATCCACCCGTCACGCAGCCCACCCGCTCCAGGGTGGACAGCGCCGCCATTGATCGGGAACTGCTCGAGATGATCGAAGCCGCGACCACGCCGGCCACCGCCGCCAGCGCCCGCACCCGCGCTCAAGCGATCTACGACGACGCGGACGTTCCACCCACATTGAGAGCCGCCGCGGCCTTCACGGTCGCGCAGACGTTCGTGGCGGAAGGTCGAAACCCCGAGGCCTGCCGGTGGAACGGCCTCGCGCTCGCCCTCGCCCCGACGAATCCGCAGTATTTGCGATTCAAGAACCTCGCGAGCTGCCCGTGAGCCTCTTCGAGTCGAAGCACTCCGTCCGTATCACGGTCTTCGGCAAGACCGACGTGGGACGGAACCGCGAGCACAACGAAGATGCGTTTCTCGTAGCCGATCTGTCGCGCAAGCGCTCCTCGCTGCTCCCCGAGGTGCGCGATCACGAGCTGGGGGAAAAGGGCTCCCTCTTCGTTGTCGCCGATGGGATGGGCGGCGCGGCGGCGGGCGAGGTGGCGAGCGCCATGGCCACCAAGGTGATCTACGATCACATGACCGAGCGCTGGGACAAAGACACCGACAACTCGCCCCAACAGTTTGCCTACCGTCTGAAGGAGGCGGTGGAAGAGGCCAACGCTAAGATCCACGCGTACGCTAAAGAACACCCCGAAGTCAAAGGCATGGGGACGACGACCACGGCGGTGGGTATCCTGGGGGACCACCTCTATCTCACGCAGGTCGGTGACTCGCGCTGCTACCTGGTGCGAGACGGCAAGGCGGTGCAGCTCACCAAGGACCAGTCGCTGATGCAGCGCCTGGTGGACGCGGGTGAACTCACCGAGGAAGAGGCCGAAAAAAGCGAGCGACGCAACATCATCCTCCAGGCCCTCGGCCCCGACCCGCGGGTGCGGGTGGACCTGACGCACCAGGAAGTGCGCCGCGGGGACATCATCGTGATGTGCTCCGACGGCCTGTCCGGACAGGTGCGGCGAAACGAGATCGCCGAATGCGCCTTGAAATACCCCGATCCGGCCGACGCGTGCGGGCAGCTCATCGCCATGGCCAATGAGCGTGGCGGCCCCGACAACATCACCGTGATCGTGGCCCACTTGCACGGCGATGGCCTCAAGGCTCCGCAGGGCGACGAGACCGTGGGGCACGAGGTGTATCCCTTGCTCGACACCGAGTCCACCACCGAGCCGGTGCCGGTCTACAAGGGCAGCGACCCACCCAAGCCCAAGGGCGGCGGGTGAAACCGCAGTTCCGGGTGCTCTCCGGGCTCGGCAAAGGCCGGTCCCTGGTGTGCTCCAAGCCGGAGATCCTCGCGGGGCGACATCCCGAAGCCGATCTCCGGTTCGACGCGGAGCGGGAGCTGGAAGTCTCGGCGCGCCACGCGATCTTTTTCCGCAAGGGCGACCGCTGGTACGTGCGGGACAACGCAAGCCGGAACGGCACGCTCGTCAACGGCCATCCGATCAGCGCTGAGACACAACTGGATAACACGGATCAGATCCGCTTCGGCAAAACCGGGCCGCTGGTGGAGTTCCGCCTGGTTCCCGACAGCACGCCGGACACTCGATCCCCCGCCCCGACCTCCGAAGCGTCGCTCCGATCCTCCGTCGCCAGTGCCGTGCTGGAGACTGCGAGCGGCACCAGTGCGTCCCGGCCCGCCGGCGGCACCGCCCCGCGGCCGGCGGCCGCCCCCCGACCCGCTGCCGCCCCGGCGTCGCGCGTGGGGGGCAGCACCACACAACGCATCCGCGTGGAGGTCATGCGGCAAACCAAGAGCCTCCGCGCGGTGATCGGCGGGCTGCTCGGCCTGCTCGTCGTGGTCACCGGCTGGTTCGTGTACGACGGCTACACCCAACGCCGAGCGCGCGCCCGCGAAGCCGCGGCGATGCAGGCGCGGCTGGACAGTATCCTGCGATCGGCCGATGCGGCCGTGCAATCGCTCAAGGGCCAGGTGGAAGGCCTGGCACAGGCGCTGCGTCAGTCCCAAGTCGAAGTCGAGCGGCTCCGAGTCGGCCTCGCCTCGGCGCAGGCGGCCGGGGACGAGGCCCAGGTCGCCGAGTTGCGCCGTCGTCTGGATGAGACCACCCAGGCCCTGCGCAACCAGCAAGTGGCGGCGCAGGTGGACTACCCCACCCTGTGGAAGCAACATCAGGACGCGGTGGCCCTGGTGTACGTCGAATTCGGCACGGGTCAGGTGTTCACCGGCACGGCCTTCGCGATCTCCAGCGATGGCGTGATGATCACCAACCGTCACGTCGTGGCCGGTCCGGACGGCAACCGACGCGCCACGCGGATCGGGGTGAAGTTCGCCGACTCCGACCAGGTGTTCCCGGCGCGCGTGCTCGCGACCTCGACGGAGGCCGACGTGGCGGTGATCAAGACGGATATCCGCGGGGGCACCCCCGCCATTGGCGAGCTCGACTCGCGAGGCAGCGTGCGCCCGGGTGACCCGGTGGCGATCATCGGGTTTCCGCTCGGCGTGGACCTGCCCATGGACCAGGCCGGCGGCAGGACCGTGGCAAGAACCAGCTTCACCGCCGCCACGGTGAGCAAGGTCCTGCCCGATCGGATTCAGCTCGATGGCTACGGAGCGGAAGGAGCGAGCGGAAGCCCCATCATCAGTCGCGACGGGCGAGTGGTGGGTGTCCTGTTCGGTGGTCAGCCGGGCACGCAGGGTCGCATCGTGTTCGCCATCCCGGCTGGCTACGCCGTCCGCCTCGCGGCGCCGTATCTCAACTAGCGACCGCTACCGCAGGCGCCCCGGTACCCACCGCGCAGCCGCCCGTTGCATGAGGGGCTGGCCGTGCCAGGCGCACACCACGGGAACGTCGCCACCGATCGCTGCAACCAGCCGCGGATGACCGAAGAGAGCCACCAGCGACGCCCGCGGCGTCTGGACCATGGGGTTCTCGGCCTCGGCATCGAGATCGGCCACGGGCGCGTACACCCAATTGAGCCCCACCGAGCGCGCTTCGACAGCCGTGACTTCCGCGCACCGCGCGGTGATGTCAGTCCGTCCGATGAAACCGAGCGCGGCGGGCGGTGGAAGATGCGTGAGATCGGGGAACTGCTGGCCCGCCCCGCGCTCGAGGTCGGACGCGAACAGCAGCGGATGGGGCGCCGCAGCCGCGACATCCCTGGTCAGTGCGCGGACCGTGGCCGCGTCGCCGCCGAACAGGATGTAGCCCCCGAT
>CAZVKD010000271.1:0-4125 GCA_964627675.1 uncultured Gemmatimonadaceae bacterium | reverse complement strand
ATGGAGCCCGTTCCCCGATACCGCCAGCTCGCGCAACGTGGCGAGCGCGTGCTCCACGGTCTCCAGTGCGTGGCCGTTGGTCGCCTCGGGTTGGCCCAGCAGCGCACGCAGCCGTGCGACGTCCAGATGGCGGGCGCCGAACGGTCCCAGTTCCCGAGCCAGCCGGCCTGCGCGATCGCCGGCCGACGTCGTGATCGCAATGAGGCGGTGCTCCACCTCGGATGCCGTGGTTTCGAGCAGCGTCTTGAACGCCGCGATCGCGGGGCTCAGAGCCTCGAGCGCCGCCATGGCGCGCGGATCAGACGGCATAGCGATCCAGCTCCCGATTGAGCATCTCGATCTTCTCGGCAGCGGTCCGCGGTGGCACGCGCCGGAGTTCGTCGTACCTCGGCGCCGTGGCGTCTCGATAGAACAGGCCCAGCCGGAACACGCTGGGATCCTCGGCCAGCTCGCGGGCACGATGCAGGTCGGCGGGATCGTGCTCCAGCCGGTTGCGGTATACCGACTCCAGCTCCGGAACCGTGATCCCGTTGGGATGCACCAACAGCTGGTTCTTCGCGGGCTCCCGCGCGGCCGGCGCGAACAACGAGTCCGAGTACTGCGGGCAGCGCTGCAGAATGCGCACGAACGCGAAGCCCTGGTGCCGATAGGCGGCCCGCAGCGTGGCCAAGAGATGCGCCGGCATCCAGTCGGCCGTCTGCGCCACGAACGAGGCGTTGGTGATCCCGAGCGTGGCGGTCAACGGGTTGAGCGCCCGCAGGTAGGTGCCTCTGGGCTGCGTGTTGCTGGGGAACCCCTGCGGCGTCGTGGGCGATGTCTGGTTCTTGGTGAGCCCGTACACCGCGTTGTCCAGCAGCAAGGCCACCATGTGGGTGTTGTATCGGGTGGCATGCACCCAGTGCGCGGCGCCGATCGAGCAGCAGTCGCCGTCCCCCATGACGGCGAACACGTGCAGGTCGGGGCGGCGCAGCTTGATGCCGGTCGCCACGGGCAGCGCGCGCCCGTGGATCCCGTGGAAACCGTACGTCTTGAGGTAGTGGGGGAATCGGCTGGAGCAGCCGATGCCTGAGACGAACACGGTGCGCTCCGGTGGCAGTTGCTCGGCCTCGAGCAGCCGTTCTACCGCGGTGAGGATCGCGTGGTCGCCGCAGCCGGGGCACCAGCGTGGGATCGCTCCCGCATAGTCCTCGATGGTGAGTGCCCGGTCCTCGTCGTCATAGGCGCAGGACAGGAGGGAGCAGGCAACGCTCATGTGGCCTCCCCGGTGCCGAGTCGGTGGCGGATGGCGCGGTGGATCATGCAGGGGCGCAGCGGTTGGCCCGGCACGCGGGTCCAGCAGTCCACGTCCACCAGCGTGTGGGCCCGGAGCAGCCAGGCGAGCTGCCCGCGGCGGCGATTCTCGTCGGTGATCCACGGGTCGCCGGGATCGTCGCTGTAGTTGATCTCCACCGTCATCACCCGGCGGAACTGCCGGAAGATCTCTCGCAGCCCCGGCTCGAGCGGCGAGAGGAAGCGAAGGTGCAACGCCGAGACCCCCAGGCCGTCCGCGCGCGCGCGATCCACCGCTTCCTCGATCGCGCCCTTGGTGCTGCCCCAGCCCACGACCAAGAGATCGCCCTGCTCTGGTCCGTACACTTCAGGCGGCGTGAGCGTGCGCTGGAGCGCCGCGAGCTTGCGGCTCCGCATGGCCATCCCGCGCTCGTTGATCTCCGGCGTGTAGGCCACTCGGCTCTGCTCGTCGTGCGCCAGCCCGGTGGCGGTGAACATCCCGTTGGGTTGTCCCGGGATCACGCGCCGGGACAGGCCGGTCTCGGGGTCCCATTCGTACGGCCGCGTGCCTTCGGGGACCGGAGCGAGGTCAAGCGGCGGCCCCTGCCACGTGTCGAGCAACTCGGGGCGCGGCAACGGTTGAACGCCGGTGGCGAGGTTGGCGTCGGTGAGCACGATGACCACCGTGCGGAACGCTTCCGCCAGGCGGCGCGCGGTCGTCATGACGTGGAAACATTCCTCGATCGTGGCCGGCGCGATCACGATGCGGGGCGCGTCGCCGGGTTGGCCGAACAACGCAGCGAGCAGGTCGGACTGTTCCACCTTGGTGGGAAGCCCCGTGCTCGGGCCGCCGCGCTGCACGTCCACCACCACCAGCGGCGTCTCGGTCATGATGGCGAGGCCGATGAACTCGGTCTTGAGCGCCATGCCCGGGCCCGAGGTCACCGTGAAGGCCGTCTTCCCAGCGAACGACGCTCCGATTGCCACGCCGGCCGCCGCGATCTCGTCCTCCGCCTGGTGCACGATCCCGCCGTACCCCTCGAAGATCTCGCCCAGGTAGTGCGACACGGACGTGGCCGGGGTGATGGGGTACATGGCGCAGAGTTCCATGCCGGCCGCAATGGCCCCCATCGCGATAGCCTGGTTGCCATTCATCACCACCATGCGCTGCGTGGTGGGTTTGGGCGGGACCTCGATGCGGAACGTGAGATGGTCCGTGGCCCAGGCGTACCCCAGGTCGAATAACCGCACGTTCTGCTCGGCGACGTCCGCTGCCTTCTTGCGGAACGCGTGGCGGATCGCCGCCCGCGCCTTGTCGGCGTCGCGGAAGTACACCCAACAGAGCAGGCCCAGCGCGAACATGTTCTTGCCGCGCCGCGCGTCGTCCACCACGGTGAGGCACTGTTCTTCCATTGGCACGCGGACGATCCGATAGGGCCGCTCGGACAACTCGGCCATCGCCTTGGCCCAGGCTTCGCGGACGGCCGGATCGGCGTGGTCGGCCCACATATCCTCGAGGAGGATGATCGCATCCTCGGCCAGCGCGTCGAGGCGATGGCGGGCCAGCAGCACTTGCTCGTTGAACGCGACCACCAGATTGGCGGCGTCGCCCCAGTTGGTGACCGCTTCCGTGCCGATCCGGATGCGGTTCCCACTTGCACCGCCCGGCGTGCGCGCGGGGGGCTGGATTTCGGCGGGAATGATCTCCACGGTCCACACGCCGTTCCCCATGCGGGCCGAAACCAGGCCGAAGATCTGACCGCAACGCTGCGCGCCCTCGCCGGAATCGGAGACTACCTCGACCGTGTGCTCGGGAACGCGGAGGACCGCCGGCTCTCCGGAGGCCGGCTCATGGCCCTCCGGCAACGCGGTGGGGGCGACCGTCGCGACGGGCGTTATCGTCATCGGCAGCTCTTTCGCTGTGCGCGGCGGCCCGTTTGCGGGCGGGAGCGTGGAGGGCTTCAAGGGCGCCTCGCAGCCGCGTACCGCTACGCGGCGGGCCGGTCGCGTCATTCGGTAGTGTGATTTAGAGGATTACGGCCGAGCGCAGCGGGAAATGATCGTGAAGAGGCCTTTATCCGACGTTGACGCTGACCCGTCGCGCCTCGCATCCTATTGCCAGGACACGTCTCACAGGATTCGACCGACGGCCGCCGTGCGTGCGACCGGGACGGGTGCGCTCGCTTCCGCGAGCCTTAGGGGCGAGCCAACCACGAGCCGCCGAGCGGATCTGACCGGGTTCGCGCCCTGGCAGCGCTCCGCCCAGCGTCACCGCTCCGTCGTGCGCATCACCCAGCCGTCTGAGGAGCACTCATGACACACGTCGCCTTGTCCCGGGATGCCACTGACTTCGCACCGTCGCCGTGGTTGATCGTGCTCATTGTCAGCGCCTTCGCCGTAATCGTCGCCGGGTGTGAGCGGGACGAAGGCGATGAGCTGAACGAGGTTTTTGGCCAGGCTCGCTGGGTGGACCTCAGCTACTCGTTCAACGCGCAGACGATCTACTGGCCCACCGCCGAGGGATTCAAACTCGACACCGTCGCCGCGGGGATGACGCCCGCGGGCTACTACTACGCCGCGAACAACTTCAGCACCTCGGAGCACGGCGGCACCCATCTCGACGCGCCTGTCCACTTCGCGGAAGGGAAGAACACGGCGGACCGGATCCCGCTCGAGCAGCTCGTGGGGCCCGCGGTGGTGGTGGACGTGACGGCGAGCGCGTCAGCCAACCCGGACTATCTGGTGACTGTGGCCGACCTCGAAGCGTTCGAGCGGGATCACGGCCGGATTCCCGACGGGGCCATCGTCCTGTTCAGGACGGGATGGGGCAGCCGCTGGCCGGATCGCGCGCGCTAC
>CAZVKD010000270.1:0-4158 GCA_964627675.1 uncultured Gemmatimonadaceae bacterium | reverse complement strand
CACAACCTTCACAACCTTCACAACCTTCACAACCTTCACAACCTTCACAACCTTCCTCGCGTGACCCGGATCACAGTCTTAACAACCGCGTGCTCCCACCGTCAGACAGGTCGTAACGAGACCTGGCTCTGCCTGCGCCACCGCAACGGAGGGAAGGAACGTGAAGACGCACCCAGCATTCCGTACGTTCATGGCTGCCGCCGCGATGCTCGGCGTGGCGGCGTGTATTGACTTCAACGGCCCGCCGGAGGGGTTGACGGACGTGGAAGTGGCCCAGGACCTGGCCCTTTCCTCCGGCGACGCGATTGCCGGTGACGTGGCCGACCTCATCGCCAACGAGCTGTTCGTCGGCCTCGGGGCCCCGCCCGCCGGCGCCCCGGAGGCGCCCTCGGACCTCGTGGTCAGCCGCACCCGAACCTGCTACGATCAGAACGGCAACGCGCAGACCGAGTGTAACCGCTTGACCACTGCGTCCATCAGAGTGCAATGGACGGCGGACGGAACGCGCGAGACAGAAAACCTGAGCGCGCACATTCATCACACCCGGGACGTGACCATCAGCGGGCTCCTGGGCGAGGAGACATCCCGTACGCACAACGGCGTGGGGACCAGCAACGACACGGTGACGATTACGCGGGAGGCGATGACCAAGACCGTGGCCGAATCGTCCGTGGATTCCGTTCGGAACGTCGTGTTCAACCTGCCGCGCGCCACCAATCCCTGGCCGGTATCCGGCAGCATCGTGCGGCGGGTGGAGGCCACGATCACAATCACTGGGCCGCGAGAAGAGACGCGGACGGTGAGCCGCCGGGTCGAGGTGACGTTCCCGGCGGACGCGCAGGGCAACGTGACGATCATGGTGGGTGACGCGACCTGCACGCTGAACCTGGTGACGCGGCGCGTGACGAACTGCAGCGGGTGACCAGGGCCTGATGGGCGAGTGATGTCGCCGAGCCCCCGACCACGGAGTGGTCGGGGGCTCGGTCTTGTGGTGCCGGTGGGGCCAGGTGGTTGCAGGCAGGCGGCGAGGGGCGGCGGGGCCTCCGCGACGCCCGTGAACCGAGTCGGCCCCTGTTCTGGACGGCGCTCTGGTACTCTATTACATCGCCACTGCGCCTCAGGGCGGCCCCGGGGTCAGCGGGCGCCGAGCGCCCGGGCGGCCCGCCCCAGGTCGCGCGGCTTCACCCAGAGCAGGCCGCCGTATCGGCCGCCGCCCGCCCGTGCCGCCGCCATCGCCGTGGCGTTGATCCGCGCGGCGGCGAGGCGGTCGAGCACGCGCGCCACGGCGCCGGTGCGATCGCCGCCCTCGATCAGGAAGACACGCTTGGGTCCTGTCAGGCGAATGCCGGCCTTGCGTGCGGCGCGGCGTAGCGCGCCGCTGTTCTCCGGCACCAGGTCCAGCTGGGCTCGTCCCCCGGTGGGGAACGCGAGCACCGCGAGCAGATTCACGCCCGCCTGGCTGAGCGCGCCCAGCACCCGCGCCCCCTGGCCCGGGCGGTGCGGGATCACGGTTTTGAAATACGCGACCTTGCGAACGCGATCTGCCATACCTACCTCCTTGCCATGACCGATACGTTCCATGTCATGAAGAGGCTCTGTCGCCCTGGATTAGTCAAGCGGGTCTCGCGCTCGGGGTGGCGCATCCCGGTCCACGTGGCGCTCTGCATGGCCTCGGCGGCGCCCGGCCTCGCACAGCAGGGCACGGTGCCCCATCCGCGTGACGTGCTGGGGTTCACCCCGGGCGACGATCATCGTCTCGCCGATTTCTCGCAGCTCAAGGCGTATTTTCAGCGCCTCGATGAGGCCTCCGACCGCCTGCGGCTCGACGTGGCGGGGACATCCACCGAAGGGCGCGACATGCTGGTGGCCGTGATCTCCACGCCCGAGAACCTGGCGCGCCTCGACCACTGGAAGGCCATCGCGCGGCGTCTGGCAGCAGCGCGCGGCCTCGACGACGCCGATGCGCGGCGGCTCGCCCGCGAGGGAAAGGCGATGGTATGGATTGACGCGGGCCTGCACGCGGCCGAGACCGCGCACGCGCAACACACCTTCCTGCTTGCGCATCGGCTCGTCACCGACGAGTCGGACGAAGCGCGCCGTATCCGCGAGAACGTCGTCCTGGTCCTCGCGCCGTGCGTCAACCCGGACGGGCTGGACCGGGTCGCGGACTGGTACCGCAAGACCGTGGGGACGCCCTACCAGGACAGTCCCATGCCCCGGTGGTTCGACAAGTACACGAGCTACGACAACAACCGCGACTACTTCATGCAGACGCAGGTGGAAACGCAGATCGTGAGTCGCCTGCTGTACGTCGAGTGGCTGCCGCAGATCGTGTACAACCACCATCAGGGATTCTACCCCGCGCGTATCTTCGTGCCGCCCTTCCCCGATCCGTTCAACCCGAACATTGACGCCGGCGTGCTGCGGGGTATCGAGCTGGTCGGGGCCGCGATCCAGGATCGGTTCGAACGTGAAGGGAAGGACGGCGTGTTGTCGCGCTACGGATTCTCATCGTGGTATAACGGCTCGCTCAGGACCACCGCGTACTTCCACAACATGATCGGGATCCTGACCGAGACCACGCACGACACACCCACGCCCTTCTATTACGATCCCGCAGAGATGCCGGAGCGCTTCGGCAACGGCTGGTCCACGCGCACGCCCTCCACCAGTTATCCGCGCCCCTGGCGCGGCGGCTGGCTGCGGTTCCGTGACGTGCTGGACTACATGCTCACCGGATCGCTGGCCGTGCTGGACGTTGCCGCGCGGTACCGGGAAGAATTCCTGTACCGGGTCTATCAGGTGGGTGCCCGCCAGATCGCCCTGGGTGAGACCGAGCCGCCCGCGGCGTACGTCCTGCCGCCGGCGCAGCATGACCCGCCGGTCGTGGCGAAGCTCGTCGAGACCCTGATGCGGGGCGGCGTGGAGGTGCACCGGGCCGACGCGGCGTTCGCCGCCGACGGCCGCTCGTTCCCGGCCGGGAGCTACGTGATTCGCCTGGCACAAGCCTACCGCCCGCTAGTGAAGGACCTCCTCGAGCCCCAGGTCTATCCGGATATGCGGGCCTACCCCGGCGGGCCACCGATACCGCCCTACGACAACGCCGGATGGACGCTTTCGTATCAAATGGGCGTGGAAGCGGTGCCGGTGGCCCATGCCGTCGAGGCCCCGCTGACGCTGCTGGATCGGTTTCCCGCGGCGGCGGGCTCCGTGACGGGCCAGGCCGGCTGGGGGTACGCGCTCGATCCCCGGATCAACAACACCGTCGTTGCCATCGGTCGCCTGCTCGGCAGCGGCATACCCGTGAGCCGCCTCGGTGCCCCGCTCAGGCTCGATCAGGAGACCTGGCCGGCGGGTGCCGTGGTCGTGCGGCAGCGTCGCGGCTTGGACGCGGAAATGAAGCGCCTGGCTCAGGACCTGGGTCTTGTCGTTCGGGGCCTGGCGGTCTCGCCGGCGCGAGACCAACGGGACCTGCGGTCCCTGCGTTCTCCGCGCATCGGTCTTTACCGCACGTACGTGGCGGAATGGGTGGATGACTGGGTCCCGGGCGAAGGGTGGACCCGCTGGATGTTCGACCAATACGGCGTGGGGTACGACTCGGTCGTGAACCGCGACCTGCGCGCGGGCAACCTCGGCGCGCGCTTCGACGTCCTCGTGATCCCGGATCAGGCCGCGGGCGATATCGTGGGCGGCTACCGCGAGGGGCGGCGGCAGTTCGAGCTGCCCCACCAGGCGCTCCCACCCCCCGAGTATCAGGGCGGGATCGGGGCAGAGGGGGTGCGGGCGCTGCGTGCGTTCGTGGAGGGAGGGGGGATGCTCGTGCTGGTTGATCGGGCCTGCGATCTTGCCACCGAGCCGGAATACCTCGGCCTGCCGGTCCGCAATGCGGTGGCGGGCCTCGGCGTTCAGGAGTTCTTCGCCCCGGGGTCCATCGTGCGGATTGACGTGGATCCCTCTCATCCCCTCGCGTTCGGCATGCCGGAGCGAGCGGCCGCGTACTTCAGGAAGAGCCGAGCCTTCGAAACCACGGCCCCGGGAGCGCGGAGCGAGCCATGGCGTCCCGACTCGGCGGCGCTCGCCGCGTACGCCGGCCGCTGGTACAGCGACGAACTGGAGGCGGTGTACACGCTGGTGGCGCGCGATGGCCGCCTCATCGCG
>CAZVKD010000269.1:1755-4194 GCA_964627675.1 uncultured Gemmatimonadaceae bacterium | reverse complement strand
CGGCACTATAACCACCGGTGTCACCCGTTCATCTGGACCGCCACGGCCGACTCGATCCTCGCTAAGATCGAGCGACTTTCTAAAGCCATCGGCGGGACAGGACACTAGAGTAGTATGGAATTCCAAAGAACGCCCCCGATGGCATTGACGGGTGGCGTAACAACGCCCGGAACACGCCGCCACGACCGGCGTCTTGCCGGACATACCCTCCGCCGGCAAACCAGCCCACCGGCGTGGACCAATTCGGCTCAAGCGTACTCGGTGCTGGGCAACCGGACGCAGACCGCCTGGTGCATGGATTGTAAAAGTCTTCGTTGACAGGTCCGGGTGGTACGCCCTGCTGGACCGCAACGACGCGTGGCGCAACAGGCGCGGCTCGAGCTGCGGCGGACCCTCGAGCAGCGCACGATCGTGGTGACCCGCGACCACGCGGTTGGACGGGAGCCGTACGCTTGCGCGGGCGCGCGCCGGCGCGGAACCGGGACGGCAAGACCAGCGCTTTCGCGGCACGGTGGATCGCCGAGCGGATCCACCACTGCGCATGACGATCGCAGATGCGCAGCCGCCAGCCAGTCGTTCACCGCTGGCCCGCTACCGCCCCTGTTCTCCCCCCACCATCCGCTCCGTCATGCCGGGCTTGCCGGCGTCCAGATCGTTCCAGTTCAGGATCGCGTTGAATCCCAGGAAGAACGTGCCCTGGGTCTGCCAGCGCCAGAACGGACGAATGGCGAACATGACCACGTGTCCCTGGCCGAGGGGCACGTCCACCACCTGCGCCCGGTTAGCCAGCGCCTGACCGCCCTGCAGCGTGCCGGAGAGCAGCATGTCGCTGTCACGAGCGGGAAACCGCATCACCACGCGCGGGCGCGCCTCGTCCAGGTCCACGCCGAATTGCCGCGCGATCTCGCGCGCCTGCGCCACCTCCGGCCCCTCGCCGCCGGCGGCCCGAGCTTCGCCGCGCTCCGCGGGCGCGCTGTCGGTCTCCCAGGGGGACAGGCGGAGCCGGGTGGCCATGGGGGTGATGTTCTGACTCGGGCCGCCGGCGCCCGCGCCGAAGAACGCGGCAAACTGCGCCGGTACGCCGCTCCCGCCGGCGTTCAGCACCGGGCTCTGGTTGAAGTACACGGGGAGATGATCACCGTCGTACCCGTAGGCGATGGGGCTCTTCTTGTCGGCGAACACGCCGCGCATGATGGACCCGCGGGCGAAGAGCTGCGCCGGGGTTTCCACCGTGACGCCCGAGGCGAGCCCGTAGTCCGGGAAGATGGTTGACGTGGAACCTTCGACGATGAGCGTGCCGCCGGCTTCGACGAACTTCACCAGCTCGATCAAGCCCTCGAGCCCCATGCCACCCCGAATGTCGTCGCTCTCATCCAGCGCGCCGAGGTTCGGCGTCTCGGCGGTCCGCTGGTAGGGAAGGGGGAGGGCGCCCCGCTTGGGGATGCCGTTCACCTGCGACGTCGAGCTGCCACCCACGTGCGGATAGATGATGACGTCGAAACGGGCTCGCAGATTACCGTCCCGCAATCGCTGGTCCGCGAAGTAGGTGTAGGGAATCCCGTAGGTGTCGAGCGCGGCCCGCACCCAGCCTTCATCCTGCGTGCGCTGCCAGCTGTGCACGTACCCGATCCGCGGCAGGTCCAGGTCGTGCGTCCTGACCGTGGGGGCGGATCTCGCAGCGACGGCCGAGAGGCCAAGCTCCCGGAGGGACGGCTCGAGCACCGCGCGATCGGCGTTGGGAACGATGATCGCCCCCGCACGGCACTTCCGCCCGCCGATCTCGAAATCGTCCTCGGCCGCCTGCATGGGCACGCCGGCGTGGCGGAACCGGAACGCCACCAGGTTGTTGTCGGTGGTGTGTTCGACCACCAGCACGGGACCGGTCCCCTCGACGCCCCCCGGGGCCCGCACGTCGGCCGTGACCGCCGTCATCTTCTGATCGAGGATCGCCTTCTCGGTCACAGGGATCACCGTGAAGTTGCGCATGAGCTGCATGGTCCAGCCCGTGTCGTCGTACGGCCGAGGGTTGGCGGGCGGAAAGTTCTGCAACGAGAAGTACATCTCGGGGATGATACGATAGGGTTGATCGGCCCGGATGATGTAATCGCCGGGGCGCAGCTCGGCGCCGCCCGCCTTGGAGGCCGCCGCGGCGGTGTGGAACTCCACCCCCTGCGCCCGCAGCGCGTTGACCACGTCGGCCACCTCGCCCCTGCGGCGCTGGTTCGCGGGAATCACCCAGGCGAAGGGCGGGGTGCTGCGTCCTTTTTCCACCTGGCGTTTGTTCTTGAGCCAGTAGTTCTCGAGATACAGGTCCTTGTTCCTCGCCACGTGATTCAACGCGATCAGCAACGCCGATTGCTGGATGTTCGTGTTGTTGCGGGGCCCCCAGCTGATGGACGGGAGCGGCGGGTTGGGGCGGAACCACTCCCGACTGGTCTG
>CAZVKD010000269.1:0-1745 GCA_964627675.1 uncultured Gemmatimonadaceae bacterium | reverse complement strand
GTTGCCTGGAGCCGCACCGTCGTCGTGTCGGGGCCGTAGCTCTGCACCTCGTAGAATCGCCCCGTGGCGTTGTGCGCATGGGCCGCGAAGAACATGTAGTTGGGCACCCAGCCGTCGTAGAACCCGTAGGTCCACACGCCAGGCACCCCGCGCTTGGTCAGCTCCATCACTTCGGTCTTGGCGAGCAACCACCATTCGTCCACCGTGATGGCGTCAATCGCCTCGTTGTAGGGGCCGGTGCCGGTGGAGGTATAGAGGTAGTTCGAGGCCTCGTGCAGATCGTGCATGATGGGCGGATGCCACTCCAGGAAGAACCGGTTCACGTGCCGGGACAAAGCGAGGAACTGCCCGATATTGTCCCGGTTGTTGTCGTGCGCCACGTACTTCCCCCAGTACATGAGGGGGAGGCGGGTCTCGCCGCGCGGCCGCTTCTTGTTGAAGTAGTACGTGTCCACCTGCTTCTCGCGTCCGTCCACCTCGATCACCGGCGTGATGAACACCACCACGTTCTGGCGAATGGCCTGGACGAACGGCGTTTCCTCGACCGCCAGGCGGTAGGCCAGCTCCTGCAGCATCTCCGGCCCGCCGGTCTCGGGCGAGTGCATGCCTGAGGTGATCCAGTAGAACATCTTGCCGGATGCGATCAGGCGCCGGGCGTCGTCGTCCGAGGTCCGCCTGGGGTCGGTGAGGGCCGCGGTTATCCCTTTGTATCGGTCCAGCTCGGCGATGGTGGACTCGTCCGAAACGGCGAGCACGATCATGTCGCGACCTTCTTCGCTCTTGCCGATGGTCCAGGTCCTGACCCGCGGCGAGGCCTGGTCTAGGGCCTCGAAGTACCGCTGAATGTCCTTGGCGTAGGTGAGCTCGCCCGGCGTCCCGATGATGCGGCCGTGAAACGCGAGCGGCGTGGGAACGGTGCTCGAGGCCGGCAGGTGATCCACCAGCTCGGTGGTGATCCGTGGATCGCGGAGATACTCCCGGATCTTCCGGGTGTATTCCTCGTCAATGGCCTGTGGCGTACCCTGCGCTCGCATGGGCAGCGCCAGGCACGTGTGTGCGATCAGGGCGAGCACGAGAACCGGGCGCGAGCGAGCCCATAACCTGCGGGACATACGGCCTCCTGACGTTCAGCTCATGGTCGGGCTAACGGGCGAGCGAGACTACCGTTTCCGACGGTTACGCACAATGGCGCGGGGACGTTGGCGAGCGCGGCGGGTCGGGCGTATGTTTGTACACCGACCAGCTCTCCTCCGGAAGAGGCGCATGGCCACCACGATCGGCGTGGCGCGGTCCATCCGGCATTTCCATGGCGTCCCATAAGTTCACGTTCACGCACGGCGGACGAACGTTTCGGTGTTGGGTGGACATGGAGGGCCGGACGCCCGGCGGCATGACCCGACCGTCCAGCGCGGCGTGGGTGGTGGAGGTGGACGGCGTGACGCACGTCCCGTTCGACGCGAGTCCGGACGATACGCCTGCCGAGGTCGAGCGGAGGGTGGTTTCGTGGTACCACGCGGATCGCCGCCAGAGGGACACCGCGCCCCGAGGAAAGACGGACGCCGCCGGGTAGGAGGGTCCTACCGCTTCACCGTGCTGGCGGCGGTTTTCTCAGCCCTCGCCTGCGGCGGATCCACGCCCACCGACTCCGTGGGACCGCCGCCGCAGGACACGACGCCCGCAACCCCGACGCCCCCCCGGCCGGTGGTCGTGGCCCATCCCACTGGGGGGGCACCGTCCACTCGCCC
>CAZVKD010000268.1:0-4218 GCA_964627675.1 uncultured Gemmatimonadaceae bacterium | reverse complement strand
GCTCCGCGCGCTGGTGCGCGAGACCACGCTCGCCCCCGCGGATCTGGTGGCACCGATCTTCGTATCGCACCATCAGGGCTCGGAGCGCCCGATCCCGTCCCTGCCCGGCGTGGCCCAGTGGCCGGTGGACCGCGTGGCTGGGGAAGCCGAGGCGCTGGCCCGCGCGGGCGTGGGCGCCGTCCTTCTGTTCGGCATCCCCGCCACCAAGGACCCGACCGGCCGTGACGCCTGGTCGCCCGACGGCGTGGTCCAGCGCGGCATCCGCAACATCAAGCGCGCAGTGCCGGACCTGGTCGTGATCGCCGACGTTTGCTTGTGCGAGTACACCGATCACGGCCACTGCGGGCTGGTGAACGGCAGGGGCGGGATCCACGATCCGCGCCTCCCCGCGGACTATGTGCTGAATGACGCCACGCTCGACGTGTTGGGGCGGATCGCCGTGGTGCAGGCCGAGGCCGGTGCCGACGTCGTGGCGCCGTCGGGCATGATGGATGGGGCGGTGGCCGCGATCCGCGCGGCGCTCGATGGCGCCGGCTTTGCGCACCTGCCGATCCTCTCGTACTCGGCCAAGTACGCCTCCAGTTTCTACGGGCCGTTCCGCGACGCCGCCGGCGGAGCCCCGGCGTTCGGTGACCGGGCCACGCACCAGATGGATGTCGCCAACGCCCGGGAAGCGTTACGGGAGCACGGGCTCGACGTCGCCGAGGGCGCCGACATGCTGATGGTCAAGCCGGCGCTCGCCTACCTGGACATCATCCGCGCCACGCGGGAGCGATTCCCCGACCTGCCGCTGGCCGCCTATAACGTGAGCGGCGAGTATGCGATGGTGAAAGCTGCGGCCGCCAACGGGTGGCTGGACGAGCGCCGGGCGGTGCTCGAGATCCTGACGGCCATCCGGCGCGCGGGCGCCGACGTCGTCATCACTTATCACGCCAGGGAGGCTGCTGCGTGGCTGAATCCACCCCCCTGACCTTGAATCACTTCGCCCTGGTGTCCTTCAGCGAGCCCTACTGGCGGACTCCCGCCGACCAGCGCCACCGCTTGCACCGCGACTGGATCGCGGGCGTGCGGCGCGCGGCCCAGGTCACGCACCTCTACCAGACGTTTGGGCTCGAGGCGCGGAGCGACCTGATCGTGTGGAGTGCGCTGGAGGTGGCCTCGCCCGATGCGGCGTCCTCCTTCTTCGCGCGCTTGGCGGAAGCCGCCGCGCCGTTCCGCGCCGATCTGGTGGTGCGCGACCTCCTGTGGGGCTTCACGCGGCAGTCGCAGTACACCAAAACGAAGTCGCGGCAGGAGCTGGATCCGTTCGCCCCTCGCAGGCTGCCCTACTTGATCGTGTACCCGTTCGTCAAGACGACCGATTGGTATCAGAAGAGTCGGGACGAGCGGCAGGCGATGATGGCGGGGCACATCAAGGTCGGAAAGCAATACAAGGACATCCGCCAGCTCTTGCTCTACTCGTTCGGGCTCCAGGACCAGGAGTTCGTGGTGGTCTACGAGACGCGGGATCTCACCAGGTTCATGGAGCTGGTCAACGAGCTGCGGTCCACCGAGGCCCGCCGCTACACGGCGCGGGACTGGCCGCTCCACACCGGTGTCCACCAGCCGGACGCCGAGGCGTTGGCCCGGTGGCTGTGACATCCGCCCCCGTCGAGGCGCCGGTGCTCCGGGCCGCGCGCGGTGAAGCCGCGGGCGTCACGCCGGTCTGGTTCATGCGCCAGGCGGGCCGCTATCTGCCGGAGTACCGCGCCATCCGGGCCCGGCATTCTCTGCTCGAGATCTGCGCGCAGCCGGACCTGGCTGCCGAGGTCACGCTCCAACCGGTGCGCCGGTTCGGAGTGGACGCGGCGATCATCTACGCCGACATCCTGCTCCCGATCGTGCCCATGGGGCTGGACCTCGCCTTCGCGGCGGGCGAAGGCCCCGTGATCGCCAACCCCGTGCGGGGAGCGGGAGACGTCGCGCGCTTGCGCGATGTGGAGGTGCACGAGGCGCTCGGCCCGGTGCTGGAGGCGATCCGCCTGGTACGCGCGGAACTGCCCAGTCGCGTGGCGCTGATCGGCTTCGCCGGCGCGCCGTTTACCGTGGCGAGCTATGCCATCGAGGGTGGTTCCACGCGCCAGTTCCTGGAAACCAAACGGTTCATGTACGCTGAGACCGAGGCGTGGCACGGCCTCATGGGACGGCTCCAGCGAGTCATCGCGGCGTATCTGGCGGCACAGGTCGAGGCCGGCGCCCAAATGGTGCAGGTCTTCGATAGCTGGGTGGGGACCCTCAGCGCCGAGGATTACCGCCGCTTCGTGTTTCCGCACCACCGCGCCCTGTTCGAAGCGTTGCGGCCTCTGGGCGTGCCCGTTGTTCACTTCGGGGTCGGCACGGGCCATCTGCTGGAACTGTTGCGCGATGCGGGCGGCGACGTGATCGGGCTGGACTGGCGCACGCCGCTGGATGAAGGATGGCGGCGCGTCGGCGCAGATCGCGGCGTTCAGGGCAACCTCGACCCGGCCGCTTTGTTCGCGCCGCTGCCGGAGCTCAAGCGCCAGGTGGACGACGTCCTCCGGCGGGCGGGAGCACGGCCCGGACACATTTTCAACCTGGGGCACGGCATCCTGCCACAGACGCCGGTGGAGAACGTGCGGGCGCTGGCGGATCTGGTGCACGAGCGGACCTCGCGATGAGCGACGCGATCGGGGTGCTGGTCATGGCGTACGGAGGCCCGAGGAGTCTCGACGAGGTGGAGCCATACGTGCTGGACGTCCGGGGGTTTCGGCCCACGCCGCCCGAGATCGTGGCGGAGGTGCGTGCCCGCTACGCGCGCATCGGCGGCCGCTCGCCCATTCTGGAGCGGACCGCGACCCAGGCCCGCGCGCTGGAAGGGGTTCTCCGGAACGGCGGACGGCCGTTCGTCGCGGCTGTCGGCATGCGCCACTGGCACCCCTACATCCGCGACACGCTGCATGGCATGGCGCGGGAGGGGATCAGTCGGGCGGTGGGGGTGGTGATGGCGCCGCACTATTCCCGCATGAGCATCGGGGCCTATTACGCCGCCGTGAAGGAAGCGCGGGCTCCCGTGACGGTGCGGGGAATCGAGAGCTGGCATCTCCTGCCGGGCTACATCAGCGCGTTAGCGGAGCGAGTGCAGGCCGGGCTGGAGCGCTTGCCGGCGCCGGCGCAACGGGACGCCACGGTGGTCTTCACGGCCCACAGCCTCCCGGAACGCATTGTCGAATGGGGCGATCCGTACCCGCAACAACTCGAGGAAACCGTCGAGGCGGTGATGGCTCGCCTGGGACCGCGCCGGCACCGCTTTGCGTACCAATCCGCCTCGCACGCGCAGGAACCCTGGTTGGGCCCCGACGTGCGGCAGGTCCTGGAAGAGCTGGCGCGCGAGGGCGCTCGACACGTGGTGGTGGCGCCGATCGGGTTCGTGAGCGAACACGTCGAGATCCTGTACGACCTCGACGTCGAGCTGGCGGAGCGGGCCCGCGCACTGGGCGTGCGGATGGAGCGCATTGACATGCTGCATGACGCGCCGGCGATGATCGCGGGGTTGGCGGATCTCGTGCGCCAAACGGCCGAGGCGGCGGGGTGGGTGTGAGCGAACGCGCTCCGGTGGTGGTGGTGGGCGGCGGCATCGCCGGGCTCGCGGCTGCGGCGCGGATTGCGGACACCGCCGGACGGGACATGGTGTTGCTCCTCGAGGCCGGGGGCCGACTGGGCGGCAAGATCGCCACCGAGCACGTGGACGGGTTTGTCATCGAGGGCGGGCCGGACTGTTTTCTGGCCTCGAAGCCGGGGGGCGTGCGGCTGTGCCGCGAGCTTGGTCTGGCGGACCGCCTGCGCGGGACGGACTCGCGACACCGGCGGAGCTACGTGAAGCGGGGCGGTGTGCTGCACGAGCTTCCCGACGGCCTGAGCGGCCTGGTCCCGATGCGCGTTGGGCCGTTGCTCGGCACATCGGTCCTGTCGCTGCGGGGGCGGGCGCGCGCGGCGCTCGAACTCGTTGTCCCACGGCGCCGCGACGCGGGCGACGAGTCCATCGCCGGGTTCGCGCGCCGGCGCTTCGGCAGCGAAGCCTATGCCTGGCTCATCGAGCCGCTGCTCGGCGGCATCTTCGCCGGCGACGGCGAGGCGCTCAGCCTTTCGGCCACGTTCCCCCAGCTTGCCGACGCCGAACGGGAGCACGGCGCGATCCTCCGGCAGATGTACCGCGCGGGG
>CAZVKD010000267.1:0-4252 GCA_964627675.1 uncultured Gemmatimonadaceae bacterium | reverse complement strand
ACCACGTACTCGGCGTCGCCGTCCGTGATGCAAAGCGGGCTCTCCACCCGGAACCGAGCGGGTCGCCCGCCCACGGGCACCGAGCCTGCACGTCGGAGGGCGTCGAAGAACGCCGCTGCACTGCCGTCGCCCGCCGGTGGCTCGGGCCCATCCAGTTCGATCACCAGGTCGTCCAGGCCGGACGCCACGACGGCGGCGAGGACGTGCTCGACCGTGCTGACCGTTACCTCACCGGCGGCCAGTTCCGTCCGACGCTCCGTGGTGCGAACGGCAGCGGCCGACGCCACGATCTCCGGTGCTTGCGGAAGGTCAATGCGCCGAAAGGTGACGCCGGTACCGGCAGGAGCGGGCCGGAACGTCAGCGTCACCGGCGCGGCCGTGTGGAGGCCCCGCCCGCTCACCGTGGCCGGTTCCCGTATGGAGTGCCTAGTCGGTGCCTGGGGCATGGGACCGGGCCAAGGCCTCGAGCGTGGTCACGATCGGCGCGAGTCGTTTCAGGGCCGCTGCCTGCCGCAGCACGTCGCGATGGTCGCGCGCCGGGTATCCAGAAACCGTGACCCCCGCGGGCACACGGCCAATCACGCCACCCTGGGCGGCGACCCTGGCGCCGCGCTCCACGTGTGTGTGGTCGGCCAGTCCCGCCTGGCCGGCCAGCACCGCGTCGTCGTCAACAGTTGCGCTGCCAGCGATGCCGACCTGCGCCATGATGAGGCACCGCGCGCCGATGCGGACGTTGTGCGCCACTTTGACGAGGCTGTCAATCTTGGTGCCCCTGCCGATGAAGGTCTCGCCCAGCGAACCCCGGTCCACGACGGCGTTGGCGCCGATGTCCACGTCATCCTGGATCACGCAGCGCCCGACATGGGGAAAGGGCTCGTGACCGCCTTCCGTCGCGACGTAGGAGAATCCGTCGCCGCCCACCCGGGCGCCCGGCGCGACGCGCACCCGATGGCCGAGCACCGCGTCCCGCTCGAGCACGGCATGCGCCCCGACGCGGCAATGGTCGCCCAGCGTGACGCCGTCGGCCAGCACCGCGCCCGTCTCGATTACGCACTCCCTCCCCAGTCGCACGGATCGGCCGAGTCGGGCCCCATCCCCCAGCGCAATGCGGCCTTCCCATCGGGCGCCCGCGCCGATCCGGACGTGGGCGCCAAGGCCCCAGCGCGGCGCGGGTTCAGGATAAAACGCCTGAATGGCCGATCGCATGGCGCGCTGGGGATCCCCCACCGCGATGCACGTCGCGGGGCCCGAGCCGGGGTGGACGAAGTCCCGTGGCACCAGCACGGCGCCGGCACCCGAGCGACGGAACGGCTCGACCGATCTCGACGAGGCGAGAAACGCGAGGTCGCTGGGACCGGCCCCATCGAGTGGAGCGACGCCGCTGAGCAGGATGTCCGGCGAGCCCCGGAGGGTTCCATGGACCAGCCCGGCGATGCGGTCGGCCGTGAAGCGCCGGGGCCCGGGCACCGGGTTAGCGGGCCTCTCGCAGTCGCTGGATGACGGTTGCCGTGACGTCGAGCGTTCGGTCGGCGGCGATGATGCCGTTCCCCGGCGCCGAGACATCGAAGATGATGGCCAGGTTGCGTTCGGCCCGAATGCCCTCGATGACGGACTTGATTCGCTCTTCGAGGGGCGCCACCAGTTCGCGTTCCCGTTCCTGTGCGCGCTGGGTCAACTCGTTCGAGCGACGCTCCAGTTGCTGTTGCATCTGCCGCAGCTCCGCCTCGCGCGCCTGCCGGTCCGCTTGCGACAGCCCGATGGCGCGCTGCTGATAGGCGGCAACGGTCGAGTCGAACTGGTCTCGAAGGCGCTGCACTTCGTTCTGGAAGCCCTCGAGTTCCTTGGTGTACGTGGACTCCGCAGCCTGGTAGCCCGGCGTCTGCCGGAGCACGACCTGCGTGTTCACGTAGGCCAGCCGAACCCCCGCCTGCGGTGGCGCTGCCCGGTCCCTCAGGTCGCCGTCTCGGCCGGCCGGCAGCGCTGCGATGGCGGGGATGACCAGGACGATCAAGGCGGGAAGTGCCCAACGAGCCATTGGATGCTCCATCGTGTCCCTGTGAGGTTGGCGGCGATGCCGCGTGCTAGAAGAAGTTGCCCAGCTTGAAGTGGAATTTCCAACCCGGCTTGGGGTTGCCGAAGCCGTCCGTTCGGTCGAAGCCGTATGCGTAGTCCAGGCCGATGGGGCCCAGCGGGGAGAGGATGCTCGCCCCGAGTCCCGCGCCGCGGAACAGGCGCGCGGGATTGATTTGCGACGGCCGTTTCCAGAGGTTGCCCCCGTCCGCGAACCCGTTGACATACAGGGCCTGGCTGATCCTGAGGCCGAGTTCGGCCGTGGTCGCGAAATACGCCTGGCCGAATGCGCGGACCGTGTTCGCCTGGAACCCGCGGGCGTTCGGGTCGAATCCATCGGGGGTGATCGAGAACTCGTCGTACCCCCGGAGTGGAATGCCGAACTGCACGCCGCCCATGGAGAACAGCTGGCGGAAGTGCGGACCCACGTCGCCCCACACCGCGCCGGTCTTGACCGTCAGGCCCATCACCAGCGTTGCCCCGCCTCCGCCGACGCCTCCCCCCCCGAGCTGGGCCAGCGGCGCGTACCACCGCCCCTCGAAGGTGGCCCGCTGGAAATTCCCGCTGCCGCCGATCGGTCCCCCGTTTTGCGCCATGCTCAGTTGTTGCAGCACGCCGCCCGTGGCGAACGGCATCCCGATTCTGGTGTCGCGCACGAGGCTGGCGCCGATGCTCGATAGCACGCAGCTCGCGCAGGTGTACACCGGGGCGAGCGTCTCGGAGTCGAACTCGCTCTGCTCCAGCGTGTAGTTGGTGAAGAGTCTGGTGTATCGGGAGCCCAACAGCGGGAGCCCGAACTGCAACGTACCGCCGCGCGTCGTGATCCGGCCGAGGTCGGCGATGGTGTAACGCAGCCGGGTGTTGTGGAGTGACAGGCTCCCCGATTTCAGGCTTCCCCACAGCGCCGGATCCGTGTACGTGATGTTGAAGTCGTTGATGTTGCGCCCGAACTGCCATTGCAGCTGGAGGCGCTTGGCCATGCCGAACAGGTTCTGCTCTTCAAGCCCGATGAACCCGCCCACGCCGGTGCCCTGCCCCAGCGAGGCCCCGAAGTTCACGTTTCCGGTCCGGCGCTCCTTGACCTCGAAGATCACATCCACGTCGCCCTGCTCGTTCACCGGCTCGTACCGGGGCGGCGGCAGCGGCTGCTCGAAAAAGCCCAGGTTGGAGACGTTCTGGTAGGACCGCAGCAACGCCTCCTGGCGGAACACGTCGCCGGGCACCATCACGATGGCGCGCCGGACCACGTCCTCGTGGGTGATGTTGTTTCCGCGAATCAGGATCTTGTTGACGATGGCCGGTGTGCCTTCGGCGATCTGCCAGCGCAGGTCCACGAGATCGGCGCCGTCCGGCCCGGTTCGGCGCGTCACGACCGGCCGCACCTCCGCGTAGATGTAGCCGTTGTTGTAATACCAGGTCCGGACGTTCTGGGTCGCCTCCTCCCAGCGGGAGCGGTCGAACACCGGGCGCCCGGGGGTGCTGCCCAGGCCGAGGAACCCGCCGCCGGTGGTGTCGGCGAACGGGTAGTACTGCGACAGGAAGTGCGTGGGGAATTGGCGGTTTCCCACGATTTCGAAGTTGCCGACGCGGTACTGTTGCCCTTCGTCCACCTCCAGGATCAGCGTCGCCTTGCCCGTCTCCTCGTGCACCAGCAGCGTGTCCCGCTTCACCTGGAAATCCACGAACCCGCGGTTGTTGTAGAACCCCGGAAGCCGTTCGCGCAGGTCGGCTTCCAGTTGGTCCTCCTTGTATTCGCCTTTCTGGAACCAGAAGAACCCCTCGGGTCCCGTCTTCAGGCGGTCAACCACCTGTTCGTCGTTGAAGCGCTGATTGCCCTCGACCTCGACCCGGGCGATCGCCACCCGGCGTCCCTCGTCCACGTCGAAGACCACGCGCAGGCTGCCGTCGTCCTGGGGGAGCTCGCGCAGCTCCACGCGGGCGAGGTAGAAGCCCTTCTGCCGGTAGATGGAATCGATGACGGCGCGCGTGCGCGCGGCCGCCGCCGGGTCGTAGGGCTGGCCCTCGTACAGGCGTGACCGGCCGCGCACCGTCCCTTCCGAGACGGCGGTGGCGCCGCGCACCGTCCATCGAGCCAACACCGGGCGTTCGACCAGGTCAATGCGGAGGGCCTCCCGCCCGCCCGCCCGTCCCTGGAAGACGCGGATATCCTGGTATTGCCCGG
>CAZVKD010000266.1:0-4267 GCA_964627675.1 uncultured Gemmatimonadaceae bacterium | reverse complement strand
GGCCGTCGTCGAGCACGAGGACGCGGCTGGAGGTCAGGCCGCGAATGACGGGCTTGCCGACGGCGGGACCGGTGGAGAGGCTGCGCACGCCGGTCAACTGACTCAGCGTCTCCCCCAGCGAAGCGGCTCGAACGTTGCGCAGCTCCTCCGCCGTGACGACCGCGAGGGGCTGGGGCGAGGCGAGCGCGGCGGTGGCGATGGGGCTCCCCGTCACCTGAACGGCGGGCAGCTCGATCGCCGCGGCGGTGAGCGTGACGTCCAGCGTCAAGTCCTCGCCGGCGATCATGACCTTGCGGATCTCCGGCGCGAACCCGATGAGACTGACCGACAGCGTGTACTGACCGGATGGCAGCGACGCAATCACGTAGCGGCCGCTGTGATCCGTCGTGGTGGACCGACGAGCTTCGATGACCCGCACCAGGGCGTGGCTCAACGGCGCTCCCTGGGCGTCCAACACCCGACCCGTGAGCTGCTGCGCCGCCGCATGGCGCACCGTCGCGCCGGCCAGGAAGGGAAGCAGCAACGCCGCGCTGATTGTGATCCTCATGTGGTAACACCTCGCGTTTGGTGGAGACGTGAGAGCGAGACACCTGCGCGGCGAACGCGGAGGTGCCTCACGATGCGCTAATCAGTCTCTACCGCGAGGGAGGGGCGCGGACGGGGTGATTGCGGGAACGATCGTCCTGCGGGAGATCGGCTTGTGTAGGCGCTGCGAGCGGCGAACCGTCCTTGGGCTGCGGCAGCTCGACGCGTGCGCCGGCCAACGGCACCATCTGGAATACTGACAGGACAACACACGTGCCCTCGGCGTGCAACCGCGGGCACTGAGCACCGTGCGAGGACTCCACTTCCTGCGCCGACTGGAGCACCTCGGCCTGAGCGTGGAGCAGCGGCACGATGACCGCCGTCGCCGCGTGGAAGGCGGCGGCGAATGCAGCCAGGGCGGTGAGGCCGGGCGAACGGGGGGCCGTAACGCTGCGCATCGTTTCACAATATATGCACTCAGAACCTCGGTCAGCCACGCTTGGCGGCACCGGTGCCGCACCGGTATTCAGACCAACGCCCTGGCCAATTATTCCACCGGCCAACGCCCTGGCCAATTATTCCACCGGCCTCGGGCACCGGAGGCGACGGGTGATGCGGATCGAGCTCTGAGTGGCCAGGGAAGAGATCGTTGATGCTCGTCGGCCGGACCAGAGAACCACGCCGAGGCGAGCTGCTGGGGCGGGCTCGGGGCTTGCGGCCTTCCCGTGACGGGGAACACCTTGCACATGGTCGGACGCGGCGTCGTAACCTCAAGTGGCTCAGGAAATTGGAAAAACTCGGTTGCGCCATCGTCAGTCCGCCCCGGGGAGCCAGCGGCCCCGGCGGCCGGGGTAAATGTCCCGCGCGTTCGGGGCCAGTTGATCGCTCCAGGCTCTGGATGCTGACGTGAGTCTGCGAACCAAACTGCTCGCGCTCCTGCTGGCATTCGGCGCCGTTCCGCTCGCGCTGGCAATTGCGCTGGGATACGGGTCCAGCCGTTTGGCGATCACGCGGCAGGCGGATCGGGCGCTGCGCGAACTTGCACAAGCGCAGGCGGTTCACCTGGGCGCCGAGCTGGACCGGCAGCGGCTGATTCTGCGGACGATCGCGGGGCAGTTGCCCCCGGGGGCCCGGCTGGCTGGGGCCAGCGAGGCCACGCTCTCTCGAATGCTGGTGCAGAGCCTCCCGGAAGGCGGCGTCTTCGACGGCTTGCGGATTGTGACGAGGGGCGGGCGGATCCTCGCGGCCGTGGCACTGCGGAACACCGCACCGCATTGGCCGCCGGCCGCGCCGGCAGCCGATTGGAGCGCCGAGTCGGCGGCGGTGCATCGTGACGGACAGCGTACCCTGGCCTACCTGGTCGCCGTTCCGGCGGGCGGGCCACAGGCCGCCGCCTGGCTCGAGGGCCACGTGCGCGCGGAGGACTTCCGCCGCGTGCTCGCCATCCCCGAGCACATCATGGTTCAGGCGGAGGCGGCCGTGCTGCAACGCGGCGGGGGGGTCATTGCCACCGGCCACGAGCACGCTGAGGGAGATCTCCGTGCGCTCACCGACGTGCCGGCGCTCGACTCGGCCATCGTGGTGCGGGCCGACGTCGGACGGAACCCCTCGCTCGCGGCCGTCGCTCCGGTCGCCGGCACCGATTGGGTGTACGCGGTGGCCTTGCCGCTGGACGTGGCCCTGGCGCCGCTCACCCGGGCGCGGAATACCGCGATTCTCGGCGCCACGGCGCTCGTGGTGCTCATCGTGCTGACGGCCGCCGTCGCTGCTCGCACGGTGAGCACACCGCTCTCCGAGCTGATGGCGGCGGCGGGGAGCTTCGGCCGGGGTGGGGCGCACCGGCCCATCCAACCCAGGAGCCGGGACGAGGTGGGGCAGCTGGTGCAGTCCTTCAACCGGATGGCCGCCGATTTGGTCGCGTCACGGGAGGAGGTCGAGCGGTTGCACCAGCGGGAGCTGGAGCGGGCGCAGCAGTTGGCCACGGTCGGCGAGCTGGCCAGCGGCGTGGCGCACGAGATCCGCAATCCGCTCACCGGCGTGCTTGGCGCGCTCGACATCGCGTTGCGGAAGCTCGCGCCCGACGACGCCTCACGGCCGTTCCTGAGCGAGGCGCAGGAGCAGCTGCGGCGCATCGAGGCCGCGACCACGCAACTGCTCCGCTACGCGCGGCCACCGGCCATGCGCGAGATGCCGGTGGACGCCAACCAGCTGGTCGAGCGAGCGGTCAATGTGCTCGCGGCCCAGGCCCGCGCCGCCCACGTGGACCTGCGCACCGAGCGGGCCGCCGGGCCCGCGGTGGTGAGGGTGGACCCGGAGTTGATGGTGCAGGTTCTGGTGAACCTGATGCTCAACGGCATCGAAGCCATGCCGTCGGGCGGGACGCTCACCGTATCGGTGACCAGCGCCGCTGGGGAGGCAAGGATCGGCGTGCGGGACACCGGTCCCGGGATCCCACCGGAGCGGCGAGTGGAGATCTTCCGCCCGTTCTTCACGACCAAGCACAAGGGAACGGGCCTGGGCCTCTCGATTTCCCAGCAGATCGTCACCCGACACGGTGGAGCGTTGGGGCCGGAGGACACGCCCGGTGGGGGCGCGACCTTCGTCGTGACACTCCCGCTCGCCGACGGTTCGGGGGGCGGCCAATGACTCAGAATCGGCGAACCGTGCTGGTCGTGGACGACGAGCACTTGATCCGCGCCTGGCTCGACGTTCACCTAGGCGATGCGGGGTATCGCGTGATCACGGCCGAGAACGCCGCGGCTGCCCGCCGGGCGTTCGAAGCAGCCGCGCCGGACGCCGCCCTGCTCGACCTGCGGCTGCCTGACGACGGCGGCATGCACCTGCTCAGGGAGTTCATGGAGGCGGACGGCAGTCTCGTCGCCATCATGCTCACGGCGCACGGGGACATCGGCACGGCGGTCGAGGCGATCAAGCTCGGCGCATACCACTTCCTGGAGAAGCCACCCAAGCCGGAGGATCTGCTGGTGACGCTGGCGAAAGGGCTCGAGGCACGGGCCCTGAAGCGCACGGTGAGCGGGCTGCGCCGCCAGACCGGGTGGCAGTTCGCCGGCGTGGAGATCGTGGGACGCTCCAGCGCAATGCAGCGAATCGTGGATCTGGTGGGGAAAGTGGCCGCAGCGGAAGGCACGACGGTGCTGCTGCGGGGCGAGAGCGGCGTCGGCAAAGAAGTCGTGGCGCGGGCGATCCACGCGCGCAGTGCGCGCAACGGGTTCCCTTTCCTCGAGATCAACTGCACCGCGTTGCCCGAGACGCTGCTCGAATCGGAGCTGTTCGGCCACGAGCGAGGCGCGTTCACCGACGCCAAGGAGCGAAAGCCGGGCTTGCTCGAGCTGGCCGACAGGGGAACCGTACTGCTGGACGAGATCGGCGATCTTCCGCCGGCGTCTCAGGCGAAACTGCTGCGGTTCCTCGAGACGCGGGCCTTCAAGCGCGTGGGCGGCGTGCGGGACATCGCGGTGGACGTCCGGATTATCGCGTCCACCAATCGCGACCTGGAGACCGGCGTTCGGGACGGATCGTTCCGGCGGGACCTGTTCTTCCGCCTCAACGTGGTGCCGATCACCATCCCGCCCTTGAGAGAGCGACCCGAGGACGTGGAGCCGCTGGCCCGCCATTTCGTGGCGGCGATCACGACCGCCATCCGACGCCCGGCGCGGGCCATCTCGCAGGAGGCCCTGGCCATGCTGGAGCGCTACGCCTGGCCCGGCAACGTGCGGGAGCT
>CAZVKD010000265.1:0-4271 GCA_964627675.1 uncultured Gemmatimonadaceae bacterium | reverse complement strand
GAGGCGACTTGCATGTGCGGGTGCAGGTGTGGACGCCCGAGCGGCTCACGCCGGAACAGGCCGAGTTGTTTCGGCGGCTGCGCGAACTGGAAAACGAGATGCCTGAGGGGGAGAGCCTGGGACGGCGCTTTTGGAACCGCATGCGGGAGGCGCTCGGCGGATGACCGATTGCCTGTTCTGCCGCATCGCCGGAGGCCAGATCCCGGCTGGCATCGTGAGCCAGAACGCGGACTTCATGGTCTTCAGGGACGTCAACCCACAGGCCCCGACGCATGTCCTGGTGATCCCGCGGAAGCACGTTGCGTCGCTCAACGACGCAACCGACGATGGCATGCTGGCGGGCTTGCTCGCCATGGCCCGGTCCGCCGCCGGGCAGCTCGGTCTGGCGGAGCGTGGCTATCGGGTGGTGATCAACACCAACGCTGAAGCGGGTCAGTCCGTATTCCACTTGCACGCCCACGTGCTGGGCGGGCGCGCCATGCGGTGGCCGCCCGGCTGACGTGGCCTCTTGATGATGATTCCGTGGTCATGTAAGCTTCGGCTCTCCAGGGACGACGGACCGCGTCGGAGGTGACTGGATGCCGGAAGTGATCATCCATTCGGATGAAAGCTTCGAAAAAGCGCTGAAGCGCTTCAAGAAGAAATGCGAGAAGGCGGGCATTCTCTCCGACTTGCGGAAACACCGACACTACGAAAAGCCGAGCGAGCGCCGCAAACGGAAGGAGAACGCGGCACGGCGCAAGGTTCGGCGGTGGCGGGAATAATTTCGGTCATGCGTGACGCCCAAAAGGGGTGCAGGTGACTCCAGTCACCGGCACCCCTTTCTCTATCCTGCCTCCGCCGGTCGCCAGGCCGGTCGCAATCTCCGACGAAACGCTGACGCAGATCGAATGGGCCGCCGCGCTCGACGTGGTGGCAGGCTTCGCCGCCGGGCCGCTGGGGGCGGCGCGCGTGCGTGGGCGGCGTCCCTCCGCCGACCTCCGGGAGGTGCACGCGGCCCTGAGCGCCGTCGCGGAACTGGCTGGGTTGCTCCGGCGGAACGATCCCTTCCGGGTCGAGCCGGTTGCCGATCTGACCAGCCCCCTGAATCTCCTGGCGCTTCCCGGTGGCGTGCTCGATGGTCCCGGCCTGCACCAGATCGCGCGGGCCCTCCGGGCGATGCGCCTCGTGGCCGGTGAGGTGCGCCGGGTGGCCGACGCGGCGCCCGCCGTGGGGGGCCTGCTCAGGAGCATTCCGCCCCGAGATCTGGAGCGGGACCTGGAACGGGCCATTGCCCCGGACGGGTCGGTGCAGGATGAGGCCTCGCCCCGGCTCAAGCGGGCGCGGGCCGCCGTGCGCGAGGTCCGAGAGCGGCTGGTTCGCTTGCTGGAAGACGTGCTGCGTCGCCTGAGCGCGAGCGAGCGCGCGGCGGACGCCGGTGTCACGGTGCGATCGGGGCGATACGTCATCCCGGTGCGCCGGGATGCCCGCTCGAGGGTGTCCGGGATCGTTCACGGGGAGTCGGCCTCTGGGACCACCGTCTTCGTGGAACCCGAAGCAGCGGTGGAGCTGGCCAATGAACTCGCGGGCGCTGAGGCGGAGGAAGCCCGCGAGGTTCAGCGGGTCTTGCGCGAGCTGTCCGAGCAGGCTCGCCGGTACGCCAACGAGATCGGCGCCGGCTGGGAGATGTGCATCGCCGCGGACGACCTGTTCGCCCGGGCCCGCTACATGGTGGCCACCGACGCGGTCCTTCCCGAGGTGCGCGAAAGCCCGGCGCCGTTTCGGATACGCGACGGCCGGCATCCGCTGCTCCTCGCGAGCGAGCGTCCCGTGGTCCCGTTCGATCTCGCGCTCGAGCCCGAGCGGCCGGTGCTGGTTATCAGCGGGCCGAACGCCGGAGGCAAGACCGTCCTGCTCAAGGCGGTCGGGCTGCTGGCGGCGCTGGTGCAATCGGGCATCGTGCCGCCGGTGGGCGAGGGTACGGTGTTCCCTCTGTTCACGGCCATCTTCGCCGACATCGGCGATCATCAGTCCATTGCCGAGAGTCTGTCCACGTTCAGCGCGCGGGTGCGGGCGTTGCGGGACGTTCTGGTCGCGGCCGATTCGCGCGGCCTGGTCCTGCTCGATGAGCTTGGTGCGGGGACCGATCCCACCGAAGGCGCCGCGCTCGCCGGTGCGTGCGTCCTGGAACTCGGTCGCCGCGGCGTGGTCGCGCTGGTCACCACGCACCTGGACGCGCTGAAGGACGTGGCCGCCCGCTCCCCGCACCTGCAGAACGGCGCGCTGGAATTCGACGCCGCCTCACTGACGCCGACGTTTCGCCTGGTCCAGGGCGCGCCAGGGCGTTCGTACGGTCTCGTGGTGGCGCGCCGGCTGGGGTTGCCCGAGCCCATCCTGGCCGAGGCGGAGGCCCTGGTGCCGGAGGCGCACCGGTCGCTGGACGCGGCGCTGTCCGACGTGGAAGCGCGCTCGCGCGCCCTGGCGGGGCGCAGCGCCGCGGTGGAGGCCGAGGCCGTACGGCTCGATGCCCTGCGGGAGGCGCTCGAGTCGGCGCGCGCGGCCCTGGAGGAGCGGCAGGCGGAGGTCGAGCGGCGAGAGCGAGACCTCGAGCGATCCGGCCGGGAGCAGGCCCGCCGGTTTCTGCTGGAGGCGCGTCGTCGGGTGGACGATGCCCTGGGCGTGGCCCGTGCCGCCGTGAGCGAGGCGACGGCGCGCGAGGCCAGGCGGTTGGTGGAAGAGGGGGTCAAGCAGGAGGCGGAGGCCCTCAAGAAGCTCGACGAGGCGGCGCGCGCCAAGGGGTGGCGGGTGAGCGGTGCGCCGGCGGGCCCCGACGGGGCCGGACCCCGAGCAGCCCGGACGGTCAAGCAACGGGTTGAAACGAACGGCCTGGCCGCTGCCGCGTCGTTCGAAATTGACCTTCGGGGCATGAGCGGCGATGAGGCCGAGACCGCGCTCGGGCGCGCCATTGATCGAGCGGTGATGGACGACCTGCCACACCTCCGGGTGATCCACGGCAAGGGTACCGGCGCGTTGCGGGCGCGCGTCCATCAACTCGCGCGACGGGACGCGCGGGTCTCGGAGTTCCGGCTGGGTCTTGCGGAGGAAGGCGGTACCGGCGTCACCATCCTGGAGCTGGCCCGTTGAGCCCGATCCCGGACGAGATCATCGAGCAGGTGCGGGATGCCGCCGATCTGGTGGGGGTCATCGGCGAGCATGTCGAGCTGAAGCGCACCGGGTCGGACTATCGGGGCGCGTGCCCCTTCCACGGCGGGGAGCATCGCAACTTCGCGGTGATCCCGCGCAAGCAGATCTACTACTGCTTCGTATGCCACGCCGCGGGCGACGTGTTCACGTTCTACATGAAGAAACTCGGGCTCGATTACCCCACCGCCGTGCGTGAAGTGGCCAAGAAGGTGGGGATCGTGATCCCGGAACGCTCCACCGGCGGCCCCGATCCGCGAGAGCCGCTGTTTGAGGTGGTCGCCGTGGCGGGGGAGTGGTATGCCGCCCGGCTGCGGGAGGCTGACGATGCCAAGCCGGCGCGGGCATACCTGGAGGAACGGGGGTTCGATCTCGACGCGCTGCTGCCCCTGGGACTGGGCTACGCCCCGCGGGGAGACGAGTTCCTCACCGCGATGCGGAAGCTGGGGTACCCGGATGACCGATTACTGGAGGCCGGGCTGCTGGTGAAGCGCGAGGATGGCGCCCTGCGGCCCCGCTTCTGGGGCCGCCTGCTGTTTCCGATTCATGACGTGCGGGGACGCGTGGTGGGGTTCGGGGGGCGGATCCTGGGCGAGGGTGAGCCCAAGTACCTCAACTCGCCTGATTCTCCGTTGTTCCACAAGGGACGCCTGTTGTACAACCTGCACAATGCCAGGTCCGCCATTCGTCGCGCGCAGTCCGTCGTGCTCGTCGAGGGGTACTTCGACGTCCTGCGGCTGGTGGAGGTCGGCGTCGAGCACGTCGTGGCGCCGCTCGGCACCGGGCTCACGGCTGAGCAGGCGCATCTGCTCCGACGGTGTACCGAGCATGTGACGTTGGTATACGATGGCGACGCCGCGGGCCTGCGGGCCTCGTTCCGTGCTGGCGACGTCCTGCTGCGGGCGGGCTGCCGGGTCTCGGTGGCCACGCTTCCACCGGGGCGGGACCCGGACCTGATTGCCCGGGAGGGTGGCGCGGCGGCGGTGCAGGCGGTGCTGCGTGACGCGGTGGATGTGTTCGAACGGAAACTGCAGCTCCTGGAACGGAAGGGATGGATGGGCACGCTCCCGGGCCGGCGCCGGGGCGAGCCG
>CAZVKD010000264.1:777-4352 GCA_964627675.1 uncultured Gemmatimonadaceae bacterium | reverse complement strand
GCCAGGCGGAAGCCCTATCGGATCGGCCGCTGCCGGCGGCCGGCGAAAGGCAGGTCCCCGTGCACCGCCCGCGTTCCATCGGCACTCGGCGATCAGGTGGGCTCGTCATGGTCGGGCTTCTCGTGGCGTCGCCGGTGCGCTCGGCTGCGCAAACGCCATCCGAAGATCCCCGCTCGCCCAACTGGGCCACGTACCACTCCACCGCCGACGCCTACGCCCTGCTGTCCGGCTGGGCGCGGGGATTCCCCACCCTGACCGAGCTCTATTCGTTCGGGAGGACGCTCAAGGGCACCGAACTCATGGTGCTCGAGATCACCAATGAGCAGACCGGGCCGGCGTCCGACAAGCCGGCCTACTACTACGATGGCAACATCCACGCGGGCGAGCTTACGGGCGCGGAGGTGGCGCTCCACTTCGCCTGGTACGTCCTGACGAACTATGGACGCGACCCGCGCGTGACGCGGCTGCTGGACACGCGGGCCCTGTACATCCGCCCCAAGTTCAACCCGGACGGCGCGGACATCACGCTCACCTCGCCCCACGGCCTGCGCAGCACGCCGCGCCCCTATGACGAGGACGCCGACGGCCTGCTGGACGAAGACCCCGGCAACGATCTGAACGGCGACGGGGTGCTCACCGACATGCGGGTGCCGAATCCGGCCGGGCTCTGGAAGGTGAGCGCGGAAGATCCCCGGCTCATGGTGCGACGCACCGAGGCCGATATCGGGGGCGCGTACTACGACATCGTGTCCGAGGGCGTGGACGACGACGGCGACGGCCGCTTCAACGAGGACGGGATCGGCGGGATTGACATGAACCGCAACTTCCCGCGCGAGTGGGGACTGGAATTCGAGCAGGAGGGAGCGGGCCCGTTCCCCCTGTCCGAGCCGGAGACCCGCGCCGCCATCGAGTTTCTCGACGCCCATCGCAACGTGACGGGAATCTTTCACGGGCACACCTCGGGCGGCTTCCTGTACCGCCTGCCGTCCACCGGCCCGTGGGACGCGTTCAACCTGTTCGACCAGAACCTGATCCTCGAGCTGGCCGACAAGTACCACCAGACCACCAGGCAGCCGGTGATTCCGAGCTACAGCAACCCGCGGGTGCACCGCCACGGGACCCTGATCAGCTGGGGCTACTGGGACTTCGGCGTGATCGGATTCGTGCCGGAGTTCTGGGGCGGGTTCGGCCGGGACTACGACGGCAACGGCTCGGTGAGCCCGGCGGAGCGGCTCCGCTGGAACGACGAAGAGTTGCGCGGGGCGGGATTCGTGACCTGGACGCCGTTCGACCATCCACAGCTGGGGCGGGTGGAGATTGGCGGCTGGAGGACGCGGTTTACCAGCCAGAACCCGCCCACCCACCTGCTCGAGGGCGAGATCGAGAAGTACGTGCCATGGATGTTGTGGCTCGCCGAGGTGAGCCCTCGCGTGGTGATCCGGGAGGCCGCGGTGACGCCAGCCGGCGTCCCGGGCCTCCTCAAGCTGACCGTGACGGTGGAGAACGAGGGGTATCTCGCGACCAACATCACGCAGCGCGCGCTGGACGCGCGACTGGCGCCGCCGGTGCGCGCGATGATCGAGCTGCGCGACGCGGTGCTGGTGGGCGGGGCCCGGCGCGCGGACTTGGGCCATCTGAAGGGATCGCGGGACACCCAGGGCGACGCTCGGCGGGCGGAGTCACGGCGCACGGTGGAGTACGTGGTGCGCGCCACCGGCCCGCGACCGATCGCCGTCATGACGGTCGTGTCCGAAAAGGGGGGAACGGCCAGACGAGAGGTGCCGCTCGGCCCGCGGTAGGAAGCCGCCCGGCGAACGCTGCCCCAGCAGGCCCGGGTCAGCCCCCCGCTCGGGGGGTAACGGACGCGTGCACTGGTAGGCGGCCCGCGGTGAACACGGCCAGCACCAACCGTCCCTCCAGCAACATCTCTCGGTCCATGCCGGTCAACGGAATCACGCCCGACCCGGTGGTCGCTCCGGGGCCCACCAGCCGGTGGACCACGGGGCCCGGCTGGTCCGCCGTCCCGCTACGCAAGACAACGGCGAGGACCTGATCGGCCGGCACGCCCGTGATGCGGACCTCGTAGGAGAGTTGGTTGCGCGGCGCGTCGTAGGTGAGTCGCGCCCGCGTCGTGGCCGGGGACGTGGTCGCCACCGCCTCGAACACCGCCGGAGCAGGGGGGCGGCCGTTCACCAGCGGCGGTGTCGTGCTGGGCGGTCGCCGGCGCGGTCCCGTCTGCTCGAACCCGTAGGCCAGGGCGACCAGGCGAGCATCCCCGAACGCGCGTCCCAGGAACTCGATGCCCACCGGAAGGCCATCGCGGGTGAATCCCGCCGGCACCGTCAGGGCGGGCAGCCCGGTTTGCGCGGAGAGCTGACAGGTGTTGCCGCCTTGCGGCTCGCCGATCAGCGTGGGCTTCTGCCGCATCGTGGGATAGACGAGCGCATCGAGGTGCATGGTCTCGAGCACGCTCTCGACCAGGTTCCGGACAAGAACTTGCCGCGCCAGCGCCGCCCGATGGGCATCGGTCCCCACCGCGCCGGCCGAGTCAATCAGCCGGAGGCGGTTCTGGAGCGTGGCGTGGTAGAGGCCGCTCGACAGGATATCCGTGGCGGACCGGACCTTGGCGCCCGGCGTGGCCGCGAAATAGTTGATCAGGTCCGATTCGGTCTCGAAGTCCACGGCCCGGGTTCCTTGAATCAGGCTGTCGAACCCCGGGATCGTCACCTCGATCGCCTCGGCGCCGTGCGCCTTCATGGAGTCAATCGCGGCCCGCGCCACGCGGGCCACGTCGGCGTCCGTATCCCGGAAATACGCCGTGAGCACGCCGAGCCGCGCGCCGCCGAGCGCGCCGGCCCTGAGCGAGTCGGTGAACGCCGGCAACGGGCGACCCTCCAGCACGCGCGTCATCGGGTCGGCGGGATCGGGGCCGATCGTGGCGTCGAGTGCAATCGCGAGATCGGTCACCGTGCGGGCCATGGGGCCGCCGATGTCTTGCGTGTGAGACAGCGGCACGATGCCGTCGCGACTCACCAGCCCCTGGGTGGGGCGGAGCCCCACGAGGCTGCCGAATGCGGCCGGGATGCGAATCGAGCCGCAGGTGTCGGTGCCCCACCCCACGGCGGCGAAGCTCGCGGCGATCGCGGCCCCGGTGCCCCCGCTCGAGCCGCCGGGACAGCGCCGCGGGTCGTAGGGGTTGCGGGTCTGCCCGCCCAGCGAGCTGACCGTGGTGATGCCCGCCGCCAGCTCGTGCATGTTCGCCTTGCCCAGGATGATCGCCCCGGCCTCGCGCAGCCGCTTCACGACGAAGGCATCGTCGGGCGGTTGAGCGTCAGCCAGCGCGATCGAGCCCGCGGTGGTCGGCAGGTCGTGCGTGTCGAAGTTGTCCTTCAGGATGACGGGAATCCCGTGGAGCGGCCCGCGCGATCGGCCTGCGGCCCGCTCGGCGTCCCGGGCCGCCGCCTCGCGCCGCGCCGCCGGGTTCAGCCGGATCATCGAATTCAGCGCCGGCCCTTGCTGTTCGTACGCGGCGATTCGCGCGAGATAGGCCTCCACCAGCTCGACCGACGTCACAC
>CAZVKD010000264.1:0-767 GCA_964627675.1 uncultured Gemmatimonadaceae bacterium | reverse complement strand
GGAGGGCGGCTTGGAGATCGGAGATCGTGGCCTCGTGGACCTCGAACCGGGCGGGCCGCGGCTGTTGGGCGGACGCCGGCGGCGCAGCGGCCCGTGCCGCGACGAGCGCCAGTGACAGCGCGAGACGGATGCGCGTGGACATCTTGGTTCTCCGTAGGAGAGTCAGCGGCGGGAAGTTGCAGCGCGTGATCGGGAAGCAGAAGATCGGCGGCAGCGGTGCCACGACTTCACATCTCGTACCACCCCGTCACCGACCTCCCCGTTCTTCCCGCCTTCACCGCACAATCTGCCTGTAGCTCTCCGGCCTCCACCTGGGCCGCTCGGCCGCGTTGGCGATCTCGAGCCCGAGGTAGAACAGGAGCGTGACGATCCGCGCTTCCTTCTCCGCGTCAATCCTGTCCGCGTGATCGCTGGGCCGGTGATAATCCTCGTGGACGCCGTTGAAGAAGAACAGCGCGGGCACGCCCTTGCGCGCGAAGTTGTAGTGGTCGGACCGAAAGTAGAACCGCTCCTCCGGCCAGATGTCGTCAATCACCGTCATGGCGAGTTCGGGATGCGCCGCGTTCACTCGTTCCAGGGTGGCCCCGAGGTCCGAGTGTTCCTTGCCGATGGCCGCGATCGTGTCCCGCCAGTTCCTGCCCAGCATGTCCAGGTTGAGGTTCGCGACCATCCGCCCGATGGGGACCGGTGGCCGCGAGACGAAGTACTCGCTGCCCCACAAGCCGCGCTCCTCCCCGCTCACCGTGAGGAAGATGATGGATCGCCTG
>CAZVKD010000263.1:0-4367 GCA_964627675.1 uncultured Gemmatimonadaceae bacterium | reverse complement strand
CCGCGTTCCACAGGGCCCGGGGGGCCCGGAGGACCCGTTCGAGCTGATCGGGGGAGACCGCCTCGGACCCGCCCGCCATGGCCCCCACGATCTCCCGGACCCGCTTGTAGTAGCCCGTCCCCACCACGAACTCGACTTCTTCCTCTCGCAGCCGGGCGGTTTGGAGCGCCTCCGCATACGCCCGCTCCGCCGCGCGAATGACGTTGGCGCCGGTCTCCGTGAGCGCCCGCGCCACGATCGCGCCGTGCTCGTCCACGATCACCGCCTTGGTCTGCGTGGAACCCACGTCTACGCCAGCCGCGTATGCCACCGTTGCTCCCTCGAGCCCTCAGGGGGCCGCGCTCCGAGAAGCCCGGCCACCCGACCGCTGATCCTCGGCGGCCGGCCGCTCACGGCTGACCGCCGCCCGCTGACTGTCGCCTCCCAGCCAATCCTTCAAAAAACGCATCCACTCGGTTCTTCAACTGCGCCTCCGACACCACGCGGCGGTCCATCATGTCGGACTCGATGAAGAGGCTCGGCACGTCCCGAACGGCGAGGAGCGCGCGGCGACTGTCGGCCAGGCCGGTGGACACGGTCCGGCAGCTCTTGATGGGGTGATACACCACGCCGTCCGCCGCGTGGCCTTCGATCATCCCGATCAACACCTGGGTCTGAAACAGCATGCTGTCCATCGCGTCCCGCACGCCGATCAACAACCCTTCCGCCAGACTGTCGAGCGGCCGGCGCAAGTCGTATTCGAAGCCCAGATTGGACCCGCCGGAGGCGAACCACAGGTAGGTGGAGTTGACGAACACCCCGCCCCATTCCGTGAACAACTCGTTGAATCGGCGGAAAATCGGATAACAGGGCACCCCCACGAACACGAGCCGATAGCGCTCCTCGGTCACCGTCCCGATGCCCTGGGCCGCCTTGTACTCCATTTCCTCAACCAGGTCGTTGAAGTACGCGGCGCCCTCCGGCGTGCCGCGGAAGCCGTTGGACACCCCGAGGTAGATGGTGCCGTCCGACAGCGCGTTGAACACCGCCGGGCGCGTCCGATTGAGTTCGAGCAAGCGCTTCCAGGCGACGCTCATCGCGTTGGCGTGCCCCATGGCCTCCCGCAGCCGGTCCACGTCGAACCGCCGGCCCGACACCCGCTCGCACAGCGCGATCAGCTCATCGAGCTGCCCGGCGACGTACGCCCGATCGTTCTCGAAGTCCCGGTCCCCGTGCCAGGTCCGCTGCCCCTCGGCGCGCGATCCCGGAATGTCGAGCGTGAACGTGGGCACGCCGTACATCCGCTCCCAGATCTCGGCCCACTTGATGTAGGTGTTGCACGCGTTGGTGTTGACCGCGAGCGCCGGCCGCGGAATACGACCCATCGGATGTTGGCCGCCGCGCAATTGCACCCCCACGTCCGCCTTCACGTACCCGCAGATGTCGGGCGAGTACCCGTAGTCCTCGGCTTCGTTCAGGTACTCGTGCGCCACGCGGCGCACGGCGGTGTTGAGCGAGTTGATCTCGGGGAACACGATCGGGAAGTCGAAGGTGCGGAGCAGCTCCGCCAGGCTTCCCATGACGAACACGTACGCTCCGCCCCGCCCCGCGTCAGCCGAGCGCGACAATCCGTCGAACCACTCGCGGAACAGGCGCGCCCCTTCGGCGTTCCCCCGCCCCACCACGGACACCGTCTCTGTCGTCATCGGCCCCTTTCCGGACAACCTCGCCGATTCAATCGAACAACAGATTCTCGACGAACGTCTCGAGCTGCACTTCCAGCTGCTCGAAACTGGACATGTTCTCCTCGAACTCGCTCACGAAGTACGGCACGCCCTCGCGCTCGAGCGCCTGAGTGTACGCCACCTGCTCCTCGAGGCCAGGCTCGCACATTTTGGCCGCTGTGACGATGGCCGCCTGCGCCCGCGCCCCTCGGATCCGATCGAGCAACATGGCTTCCTTGGGCTTCCGCACGTCGTGCTGCACGGGGCTGTGCGAGGAGGTCTCGAGATACGCGCGGGCGAGATTCCGCAGGGGATCCCCGTCCGGCGGCACATCCTCGAGGATCCAGCGCAGGCCGATCAGCAGGTCATCGTCCACCACGTAACACGACCGCCCGATCGCCCGAAGCAAGTCCAGCGGCGGCTGCTCGCAGAACCCGCCTTGAAACACCACGCGGATCTTGTCGTGGCGGCGGACCCGGCGCTCCAGGATCGCGGGCAAGAGACGGCGTAGCAGGTCGTTGTGCTCCTCGCGCGGCACCAGGCCGCCCACCGCCACGATGGCCCAGGCCTCCTCCGGTGACAGCAGCCACGGGGCATCGCGCTTGATGGCGTACAGCTCGCGGAGCAACGCGCGGTTCTGGTTGTAGATGGCGAGCGACGCCCGCAGATCGTCGTCCCGGATCGGCCGGCCGGCTATTCCTTCGAGCACGCGACGCAGCCGGTCGTATTCGCCTCGGAGGTAGTCCACGGCGTGTGCGGAGGTCGCGTTCTGGGGCAAATACAGGATCTGACATGGATAGCTCGCGTTGCGGCCCCACACGCCCGCGAGGTTACGCGCGGCGTCGCAGATGGGATGGGTCACGAACAGGTCCAGCTCCACCCGGCCGGCGAGCGCCAGTTCCAGGGAGGTCTTGAGGATCGAGCAGAGGTACGAGCCGAAATGGGACTCCGCCCGCGTGGGCTCCACCGGCGCCCCGCGCACCTTGAACGGCAAGAGACCCGCCGCGTGCGCGATCTCTTCGGGGAAGTACACCTGGAAGTGGCCCACGACCTTCCCGCCCGCCTCCCGCCACCGCCGCACGGTGGGAAACGTGGGGTCGTCCGCCAGCTCGCGACATCCGTCCAGCAGGGCGTCGAGCGAGGCGTCAGGCGGAAAGTCCAGTGTGGGCGTCATCGGTGGCTCCACACCGGCTCCCGCTTGTCGAGAAACGCCCGCAATCCCTCGACCGCGTCCCGCGTGGCCATCAGCTCGTCGAGATAGATCCGCCGCGCCTCCGCCATCGCCTGCGCCACGGGGCCGCGCGGCGCGGCGCGCAGCGCGCGCTTCGCCATCACCAGCGCCGCGCGCGAGTGCCGGGCGAGGCGCGCGCCGATCTCCAGCGCCGTGGCATCCACGGCGGCGTCCGGCACCACGCGCCGTACCAGCCCCATGCGCTCGGCCGCGGCCGCGGACACCGGATCCCCCGTGAGCACCAGCTCCGCCGCCGCGCTCGGCGCCGTCAGCATGGGCAAGAGCACGCAGGCCGCGGGCGGCAGGACGCCGAGGACGATCTCCGGCTGACCGAACTCTGTTCCCTCGCCGGCCACGATCAGGTCCGCCGCCTGTGCCAACTCGAACCCGCCGCCCAAGCACCGGCCCCGCACGCCGGCCACCACGGGCACGGGACAATCGAGCAGCGCTTGAACGGTCGCCAGGAACTCCGGGATCATCCGCTCGTGCGTGGGGGGCAGGTGCTCGCCCACGTCCGCCCCGGCCGAGAAGTGCTTGCCGGCGGCGAGCAGAACGACAACCCGCACGGATGGATCTTCGCCCACTCCTCCCAACACCTCGCGCAACTCCGCCATCATTGCTCGCGTCAAGATGTTCAGGGGCGGGTGGTCCAGTGTGAGCCGGGCGACGCCACTGGCGGCTTCGGTATGGATGGTCATGATGCCTCGGGACAGGGACGACCGGGGACGCTGGACGACGAGCGGAGACGCGCGGGCAATCCCCACGCGCGCCGACTGCCCCTGATCGCCCCCGTTCGTGCGATCGACCCCGATCGTCCCTCCATCACATCCCCCCCAACAGTTGCCCGCCATCCACCGGCAGTACCACCCCCGTGATGAACCCCGCCGCCTCGCTGCACAGGAACCGCACGGCAGCGGCGACCTCGGCCGGCCGGCCGACGCGGCCCAGCGGTGTCCGGGCCACCGCGCGCTCGTGCACCTCCTCCGGCAGGCCGCGGGTCATGTCCGTGGCGATGAATCCCGGCGCCACCACGTTCACCGTGACCCGATCCCGCGCCAGCTCCAGCGCGAGCGTGCGCGCCAGCCCGATCAGCCCGGCCTTGGACGCCGCGTAGTTCGCCTGCCCGAAGTTCCCGCGCAGCCCGTTGATGGACGACACCAGCACCACCCGCCCGCACGATGAGCGGCGCACTCTCGGCGCCGCGGCGCGCACGGCGTTGAATGCCCCGGTGAGGTTCACCTGTAGCACCTCGTTCCACTCCGCGTCCGTCATCTTCCAGCTCACCCGATCGCGAATGATGCCCGCGCAACAGACCACCCAGTCGAGCGCGCCCCGCTCCCGCGCCACCCGCTCCACCGCCGCGCTCACCGCCGCAGGGTCGCGCACGTCGGCTTCGATCTCCACCCCGAACGTTACCACCGGGCCCGGATGCA
>CAZVKD010000262.1:0-4401 GCA_964627675.1 uncultured Gemmatimonadaceae bacterium | reverse complement strand
CCCGTCATCTTCCCGATGGCGGAGTGGGCGGCCAGGCAGTAGTCGCACTCGTTGAGCTGGCCGACACGGAGCGCTTGGTCACGGTGAACGCCATTCACAACGGGGAGCGGGCCCTGGCGGAGTACCTGCGCCTGTTCGGCGAGCCGTGGGTCGAGCAGCGCCGGGACGGCGCCGGGCGATTGGAGGTCCGGCTCAAGCGATTTGACGAGTACGCGGCCCGACTGGGCGAGCCAGGCCGGTTCCTGGTGGTTCGAGCCGAGGAAATCACCGACCAGTTTGCCTCGCGCCCGCTGCACGTGAACGCCACCAACGTGCGCGACTTCATCCCGCCCCAGGGCGGCGCGAGCGTGGCCGACGTCCTCCAGCGGAACATCGCGGCGGTGCTGGCCCAGCGGCGGGCGACCGGCCAGCCCATGTTCCCGCACGTGAATCACCCCAACTTCGGATGGGCGGTGACGGCCGAGGACCTGATGGGGCTGGAGGGCGAGCGTTTCTTCGAGGTGTACAACGGCCATCCACTGGTCCACAACGAGGGCGACTCGCTCCACCCGTCCACCGACCGGCTGTGGGACATCGTGCTGGCGCATCGGCTGGCTCGCGGCTTGGGCGTGGTGTACGGGCTGGCGGTGGACGACGCGCACAATTACGAAGGGACGGACTCCACCAAGGCCAATCCGGCGCGCGGCTGGGTGATGGTCCGCAGCCGGGCGCTGACCCCGGAGGCCATCATCGCGGCGCTGGAGGCGGGGGCGTTTTATGCTTCCACGGGCGTGGTGCTCGAGGATATCGAGGTGTCGGCCCGCCTCCTGCGGCTCGTGATCGCCGCGGAGCCCGGCGTGTCGTATGTCACCGAGTTCGTGGGTACGCGAGCCGGGTTTGACGCTCGCGCCGAGGACGTCCCTGACGTCGGAGGGTTGCCGGTCACGCGGCGCTACAGCGAGGACATTGGTGTGGTGCTGGCCACGGTGGAGGGGCTGGAGCCGGCCTACCGCTTCCGTGGGGACGAGCTGTATGTGCGGGCGCGGATCCGCTCGACTCGTCCAGTGGAGCATCCGGTGCGCTCGGGCGAGGTCGCGCGGGCCTGGGTGCAGCCCGTCGTGGTTCGTTTGGGCGGGGGCTGACGGCGGGCGCAGGTCTCAACCACACTGCCCTCGCCGGTTGGTAGAGCTCCTCGAGGCCGCGAGTGTGACAACGCCGTCTGCCGGCATCGCCGCGATGCGCGCGATGAGCCGTTTCAGATCATCCTCCAGGGTGGTTGAGTCCCGGAGCCTCGATAGTTGGACCCGGCGAAAGGTTCCCTGGCTACGCCCGGGGAATCTCCTTCTTGGGATCCACGAACGGCATGGGCACGACGGTGGCGGTTCGCTCACCCGTGCCCGGGACGGACACCGAGAGCTTGGTGCCCACGGGTGAATGGGCCACCGGGACCATGGCGTACCCCAGGTTCTTCTTGAGGCGCGGCGAGTAGAGTGCCGAGGTGATCGTCCCGACGGGCCGGCCACCCGCGGCCACGGACCACTTGGTGGCGTTGAACCCGAGGCGGGGTCCCTCGATCTCCACGCCCACGAGCCGGCGCGTCACGCCCTGCGCCCTGATGCGGCGCAGCGCCTCGCGTCCGATGTAGTCGTCCGTCTTGTCGTCGTCCACCAGGCGCTCGAGGCCCACCTCGTAGGGGTTGTTGTCCAGCGTCATGTCGGCACCCCAATTGAGAATCCCCGCCTCGACCCGCCGGATATCCGAAGGACCGGTGGGGCGGATGTCGTGCGGTTTGCCGGCCGCCATGATGCGCTCCCACAGGTCGTCGCCTCGGCTCCCGTCACGGAGATAGACTTCGTAGCCCACTTCGCCCGTCCAACCGGTGCGGGTGACGACGACGGGGATGCCGTCCAGTTTGGTTTCGAGGAACCAATAGTATCCCAGCTTCAGCACCGCCTCGCCGAAGAGCGCCTGCACCACGGCCTAGGCCTTGGGTCCCTGGATCTGAACCGGTGAGACGTCGGGCTCGGTGATCCGCACGTTGAGCCCGCTGTGCAACGCCACGCCGCGGGCCCACAGGAGCACGTCGCTGTCGGCCAGCGCGAGCCAGAAGTGGTTCTCGCCAAGCCGCAGCAGGACGGGATCGTTGACGATGCCGCCGTCCTCCGCGGTGATGACGACGTATTTCCCCTGACCCACGGCGCACTTGGCGAGGTCGCGGGGGGTGAGCATGTTGGCGAACCGAAACGCGTCCGGTCCGGTGATCTCCACCTGACGCTCCACGGCCACGTCCCACAGCGTCACGTGATTGATCAGATGCCAATACTCCTCCTCCAGGTCCGCGAAGCAGATGGGGAAGAGCATGTGGTTGTAGACCGTGTAGCCCCTGGCGCCGTAGCGTTGCGTCGCCGCGAAGAACGGAGTGCGCCGCAAGCGGGCCCCGCGCTGAACCAGGCTCATGTCGAACTGCTCAGGCATACCGCTCGTATCCTCTCGCGAAAGCCGTGGTGACCAGGATTGTCAACCGGAAGCGGCGCGAAAGGTGGCGTGTCCGACCTTCCCCCACAAGCGCCGCCCGCATAGTCTTGCCGCCGCATGCTGAAGACGACGGCCTTCCACGAGCGCACGGCCCCGCTCTGCGTAAGCCATGCCTGGCGGCGGTGGGCCGGCTACATCGTGGCCAGTTCGTACGAGCTGCAACACGACCGCGAGTACCACGCCATTCGCAGCGCGGCGGCGCTGATCGATATTTCGCCGCTCTACAAGTACGAGATCCGCGGGCGCGACGCCGCGCAGCTGTTGGACCGCACGGTGACGCGTCACGTGGGCCGTGCCGCCGTGGGGCAGGTGTTGTACACGCCGTGGTGCGACGGCGCGGGGAAGGTGCTGGACGATGGCACGGTGGCGCGGCTCGACGATCGCGGGTTTCGCCTCACGGCGGCGGACCCGAATCTGGCCTGGCTCGAAGCCAACGCGACCGGGCTCGAGGTCGAGATCCGCGACGTGTCCGAGTCCACGGCGGCGCTCGCGCTCCAGGGCCCCAAGTCGCGGGACATTCTCCAGGAGGCGTGTGACGGTGGGCTCCCCGCGCTCAAGTATTTCCGGATCGCGTCGGCGAAACTCCGGGGGATTCCGGTCACGGTCTCCCGCACCGGCTACACCGGCGACCTGGGCTACGAGATCTGGCTCGACGCCAGACACGCGTTGGCGGTGTGGGACGCCCTGGTCGAGGCGGGTTGGGGATACGGGATTACGCCGGCCGGCATGCTCGCGCTGGACCTCGCCCGCATCGAAGCGGGTCTCATGTTGCTCGACGTGGACTACGTTTCCGCTCGGAAAGCGCTGCGTGAAGGCCAGACGTCGTCGCCGTTCGAGCTGGCGCTTGGGTGGACGGTGGCGCTGGACAAGGAGCGCTTCGTGGGGCGGGGAGCGCTCGCCCGGGAGGCGGCGCGGGGGCCCGCCTGGGACTTCGTGGGCATCGAGGTGGAGTGGGACTCGCTCGAACGACTGTATGCCAACGAAGGGCTGGCGCCGCGACTCCCCACGACGGCCTGGCGGACCAGTGTGCCGGTCTACGCCGACGACGGCGGGCAGATCGGCTACGCCACGAGCGGCTGTTGGTCGCCGCTGCTCAAGAAGTACATCGCGCTGGCGCACCTGCGCTCCCGCTGGGCCACACCGGGCACGGCCGTCGAGATGGAGGTGACCGTGGAGCACGTGCGGCGCCGCGCGGCGGCTCGGGTGGTCCACAAGCCGTTCTTCGATCCGGAGCGCAAGCGTGCGTAGCGGCTACGACGCGATCATCATCGGCGGCGGCCACAACGGGCTCGTGGCCGCGGCGTATCTCGCGCGCGCGGGTCGCCGGGTACTGGTGCTGGAGCGGCGCGAGCGGGTGGGCGGCGCCGCGGTGAGCGAGCAGGTGTTCCCCGGCTTCACCTACTCGGTCTACTCCTACGTGGTGAGCCTGCTGCGGCCCGAGATCATCCGGGACCTCGACCTCCCGCGTCACGGTCTCTACGTGCTCCCGCTGGAGAGTACCGTGACCCCGCTCCCCAACGGCGACTACTTCGCGCAATGGGGCGACCCGGATCAGCATCGCCGGGAGCTGTTCCGTCACTCAGCGCGCGACGTGGAAGCCTACGAGGCGTTCGGCCGGCTGATGCACTTCATGGCGCGCGCGGTGAAGCCCATGCTCTCGATGATGCCGCCGGATCCCGCCTCGCTGAGCCCCCGCGACCTGCGGGGCCTGCTCCGGCTGGGCCGCCACTTCCGCAGCCTCGGCAGCGCGCACTTCCACTCGCTCTACAAGCTCATGACCATGAGCTCGGCCGACTACCTGGACGAATGGTTCGAGACCGAGCCGCTGAAGGCGACTAAATCCGCCAGCGGCATCATCGGCACGTTCCTCGGCCCGCGATCGCCCGG
>CAZVKD010000261.1:0-4404 GCA_964627675.1 uncultured Gemmatimonadaceae bacterium | reverse complement strand
TTCCTGCCGATGGTGTGGGGCGACTACTGGATCCTCGATCTGACGGCCGACTACAGCGCCGCACTGGTGGGCTCGCCCAACCGTGACTACCTCTGGGTCCTGTCTCGCACCCCCCAGTTGGACGAGGCGACCTACCAGCGCATGGTCGCTGCCGCGGCAGCCCAGGGGTTCGACGTGGCGCGCCTGATGAGGTCCGAGACCCCAGCCACGAGACCACGCGTGACGTAGCTTGTCGAAACCGACACCATGCGTTGCGCGTCGCGACCACCGAATCGAGCTCGGGCTGGTCGGCGTATTCCGATGCGAACTCCCTCACCCTACCTTGATGGGCTTGCGGCTCCCATTGGCAGCGATGTCCGATAGTCCTCCCATCCGGGACGGGTGGATTGGAAGCCGCCATGATAGGGGCCGCCCAACAACAGCATGCAGCGGACGGCGCTGCGCGATGCCGCTCACGCTCGGCCGTTAGGCCGCTCAAACATTGAAGGAGGTGGAGGATGCTGAAGGACTTCAAGGAGTTTGCGATGCGGGGAAACGTCGTCGACATGGCCGTCGGCATTATCATCGGGGGCGCGTTCGGAACTATCGTGAAGAGCCTCGTTGATGACGTTCTCATGCCCCCGATCGGCCTGCTTCTTGGTGGGGTCGATTTCTCCAACTTCTTCCTCGTCCTGAAAGAGGGAGCTAAACCGGGTCCCTATGCGGCACTAGCCGACGTCAGGGCCGCTGGAGCCGTGAGCATCAACTACGGCGTCTTTCTCAACAGCGTGATCAGCTTCTTAATCGTTGCATTCTCCGTCTTCCTGCTGATCCGAGGGATCAATGCCATTCGCCGGCAAGAACAGGCTGCCCCGGCGCTGGCGATTGCAAAGGAGTGCCAGTATTGCACTTCCTCGATCCCCATCAAGGCGACGCGTTGCCCGCAGTGCACGTCTCAATTGTCAGCGTAGCCGGACGCGCTCTGACAGCGCATGCAGCGGACGGCGCTCGCCCGCCGGCCAACTGTACTTCGACCCGCCGCCCAAGGCGATGATGCTCGGCAACCCCGATTGAACCTCCGGATGACGAAGAAGAGTTCCAGCCGCGTGCCCGCGATCCGCCTGCGTGACCTGAACCGCAAGGAGGTGCGGACGGACGGCAAGTACGTTCTCTATTGGATGATCGCCGCGCGCCGTGCGGTGTGGAACTTCGCGCTCGACCGCGCCGTCGAGCTGGCCAGCGAGCTCGACCGGCCTTTGATCGTGCTGGAAGCCTTGCGCGCGACGTACCCCTGGGCCAGCGACCGCATCCACCGCTTCGTGATCGACGGGATGGCCGACAACGCGCGCGTCTTCGACGGCACAGGAATCCTTTATTATCCCTACGTCGAGCCCAAAGCCGGCGCCGGCCGGGGGCTGCTCGAGAAGCTGGCGGCCAACGCGTGCGCGGTTGTAACCGACGACTACCCAGCCTTCTTTCTGCCGCGCATGACCGCCGTCGCGGCGAAGAGGCTCTCCGTACGACTCGAGGCGGTGGACTCGAACGGCCTGCTGCCCCTTCGTGCTACCAAGGACACGTTCGCCCGCGCCCACAACTTCCGCCGTTTCCTGCAGGGCGAGCTGGCCCCGCACCTCTCCGCGACCCCGCGTCGCGATCCGCTGCGGAGCAAACTGCAGCCGTGTCGACGCCTGCCTGAGGGCATCGCCGAACGTTGGCCGCGGGCCGAGGCAGCGCTGCTCGAAGGCGACGCCGCTGCGCTGGCCAGCCTTCCGATCGACCACGGCGTGCCGCCCGTGCCCTACGCCGGCGGCGCGGCCGCCGGCCGTCGCGTGCTCGAGAGCTTTCTCAACCAGCGGCTCGAGCACTACGGACAGGGGCGCAGTCACCCCGACTTTGACACCACCAGTGGGCTCTCGCCCTACCTGCATTTCGGGCACCTTTCGGCGCACGAGGTGCTCGAGGGTATCGCCGAGCGCGAGAGCTGGTCGCTGGCGGACGTGCCCGGCTGCAGGAGCGGCAAGCGCGCTGGATGGTGGCGGATGGGCGAGGCCGCCGAGTCTTTCCTCGACCAGCTCGTCACCTGGCGAGAGTTGGGCTTCAATTTCTGCGTCCACCGCGCCGACTACGACCAGTACGCCTCGTTGCCGGAATGGGCGCGTGCGACCCTGGGAAAGCATGCCTCGGATCCCAGACCGTACGTCTACACGCTGGAGCAGTTCGAGCACGTCAAGACCCACGACGAGCTCTGGAATGCGGCCCAGAACCAGCTCCGCGTCGAGGGTCGCATCCATAACTATCTCCGCATGCTGTGGGGCAAGAAGATCTTACACTGGAGCAGGAGCCCGCAGGTGGCACTCGACATCATGATCGAGCTCAACAACAAGTACGCCGTTGACGGCCGCGACCCCAACTCCTACAGCGGTATCTTCTGGGTTCTAGGCCGCTACGACCGCCCCTGGGGGCCGGAACGCGACGTCTTCGGAACGATTCGCTACATGTCGAGCGGCAACACGCGCCGCAAGCTCCGCGTGAAACGCTATGTCGAACGATGGCGCGACCGGGCGCTCGCCGAGCATCGTCCGCAATAGCTCCGCATGATCAGGTCGCGGGGGAACGCAGGAGACAACATCCGAAGGGGCGTAGCGCCATTCCCGGCCCGCCTGAACAGGCGCGCCCCGTACCGGTCAGAAGGTGATCTGGAGACCTGCCGTGAACACGCGGTCCATCTTCTCGAATCCGGCCTCCGGGAGATTGTCGAACTTCACGGTGTAGGTGAGCTTGGAGGCGATCCGCCTGGAGATCGGCGCCACCAGGTTGGCGTCCCCGTTCAGTCGGTAGTCGTCCGTTTCCTCGAAGTTGGGCAGGACCTCGCCGTTCAGCGTGAGAAACGCCGTTGCGGTGAGATCCCGGCGGTACATGGTGGCCGCCCGGCCGGCGGCAAACGTCACCGTCGCCGCACTCACCGGCGTCTGCTGGTTCATCGAGATACCGGCCTCAAACTTGAGGTCGTTCCCGTGGCTCTTCAGCACCTGGGCCGTGAGCCCCGCCGCTTCCTCGAACCGGCGCTCGATGCCCGCCAGCGTGTTCCGCTCGACGCCGCCCAGCGCGAACACCCCCACGGGCCCCGCCACCCGATAATCGGCACGAGCGCCGGCCTTCCAGAGGCTAGCGTTCGTCACGCCCGACACACGGGCGTACACGGTCGAGAAGCTCTGCGTGAGCGTGAGGCGATGGGCGGCGTACTCCATCTTCTCACCGGCGTTGAGCGACGTGACGTCCGTGTTCCCTGACGTGTTCACAAACCCGATGTCCAGAGTCACCTTCACGGGCGGCGCCGGCGCGTCCTGCGCCGCCGCGGGCACCGTGGCGAGCATCCCGAGCAGAAAGAGTCTGATCGCGCGCATCGAATCCTTCTGCAGACGTCCTCCGTGGAGATTTGGCCCCGGTCGTGCGGACCGGAACAACAATATAGCCGCCAGGACTCCCCCGCCGCTGGGTGCGCCTGGGGCGCGGACATTGCCCGGCTCGCGGCGGCTCCCGTGATCGGTAGTCTGGCGCATTCCACGAACCCCGATCCGGGACGGCCGCTATCGGGCCGCACAGGAATTCCGACCCGCGTTGGGGTTTCAACGGCCCTGCGAGAGTACAGTTGGGTGGAGTCGACCGTCCAGGAAGCCTGAGGGGGCCACTCGTGAACGCGAGGATTCGCGCGTCCAGCGGGAGATTTCCGACTCCCTAGACTGCGCCCGTTGCCAGTTCCCCGTAGAGCGCCACCCATTTCGCAGCGATCGCCGGCCAGCTGAAGTGCTCCCTCACGCGACGGCGCCCCGCCTCGCCCACCCGAAGAGCGAGCGCCGGATCCCGTGCGAGTCGCTCCATCGCCAGAGCGAGCGCCGAGGCGTCACCCGGCGGGACGAGCAAACCGCTCCGCTCGTGCTCGATGATGTCCGGGATGCCGCCGAGTTCGCTCCCGATCACCGGCACGCCGTAGTGCATGCCCTCCAGGAGCACCACGCCGAGTCCTTCGGTGTCGCCACGACGGTCCACCACGGCCGGCAGGACCAACGCATCGGACGCACGATAGGCTGCCTGCAGTGCGGTGGAGGCGATGCGACCGGTGAACGTCACGACGTCGCTGAGCCCAAGCGCTTGGGCCAGCCCCCGGAGCCTGTCAAGTTCGGGGCCGTCTCCCACGATCACGGCGCGACACGGGAGATCCCTGGGTATCCGCTGCATCGCCTCGAGCAAGACATGCACGCCTTTGCGCTCCACCAGGCGACCCACGAACAGCACGGTGAATCGTCCCCCCGACCGCGCGGAGCGCTCGCCCTCATCCTCGGGCAGTCCGGTCGTGTACGGAATCACCGCGACCTCGGCCCGCCCGAGCCGCCGCACCTCCTCCGCCGTGTAGCTCGAAATGGCGAC
>CAZVKD010000260.1:0-4423 GCA_964627675.1 uncultured Gemmatimonadaceae bacterium | reverse complement strand
CCCTGACGCTGGAGGACGTGACCGAAGGATCGGTCATCTGGGAGGGCCGACCCATTCCCGGTCCGGACGGCACGCTCGGGGGCGTGACGATGGGCCGCCTGTATCGTCGCCTGGGGGTCAAGATTGCGCCGGATCACAGATACCGCGTGACCGTGCGCTACAACAACACCTCGGGCGATACCATCCCCGCGGGCGGTATGGGCGTGGTGGCCGGTGTCTTCATGCCCTCCGGCGAAGATGCCTGGCCCCGGGCCGACAGGACCGACCCGCTCTACGAATTGGACCGGCAGCACTTCATGCGCGAAGTGCGAGGCCAGTACGCGGAGCTGGTGGCGATGAAACCGATGGCGAAACCGATGCCGGCGGGGCACATCCACTGATACCGACTGGGGCGAGGCGGGTTTAGCCGGCGATCCCGCTCCTCGCCTCCCGTGGTCTCGCCTCGCTCGCCCTCGCGCTCTCGAAGTATCGGGCGGCCACCCAGGCGCTCGCCCCCACCACCAGCCCCACCATCGCGTCCATCGCGTAGTGCATCTGGCAATACACCGTCCCCACGGTCAATAGCACTGCCGCCGGCGCGAACGCCCACGCGAGCCCGGGCGCATACCGTGACACGCCCAGCGTGATGGCGAGGGTTGCGGCGACGTGAGACGAGGGGAATGCCGCGCCGACCGAAGAGCCCGCGCCGAGCACGCCGTACACCAGGGACGCGCTCCACACCTCGCGTACCGGGCCGGTCGGTTGGGGGAACGCATAATAGGGTCCGGCCACCGGGAACAGAATGAACGCGACGTAGCACGGCACGAAGGCGGTGAGCATGGCGAACATGACGTGGCGTGCCTCAGCCCGCTTGCCACGCAACGCCAGCGCCAGCGGCCCGCCGATCAGAATGGGGTAGTAGGCGAAGTACGCCAGATGCAGGACGCCGGACCAGAAGACCGATGGCGCCTGCCGGATCCAGTCGCGCGATGGCTGGCCGCCGAACAGCGCCGCCTCCCACGATTGCACGACGGCGTCGTTTCGCAGGATCGCCCCGAGCGGCAGCCGATCGTTGAGCAGGCCGATTTCGGCGTAGATCGGGCCGAGCATGATGAGGGGAACAAGGTCGTGAATCCACCTGCCCGCCTGCGCCGTCTCCGGCAGCCGGGCGCAGAGCAGGACCAAAGCGAGAAACAGGCCGTGCATCGCGAGGAGCCACCACGATTCGACGCCCCCCGATCCGGCCACGAGCCGCCACACCACGACCAGGCTCACGAACGCGAAGTAGCCCAGCAGCAGCCGGTCCGATGGTCTCAGAGCCAATCGTGTGCTCGGTACCACCGGGCCGTGTCTTGGGCGCCTTCTTCCAGGGGGACGGTCGCGCGCCATCCGGTGTCGCGCTCGAGCGCGGCCGGCGAGCAGACCCACGCCTCGGCCCGCAATTCCGGGAGCTTGTCCACCGTGAGCGCCGTCCGGCGGCCACGCAGGGCGGCCAGGGCCCCTGAGGCCCAAAGCGCCACCCCGGCCATCGGGCCGGGAATGGCTAGCAGCGCCGGGATTCGATCCAGGGGTCGTCCCAGGACCGCGTTGACCGCCCGGGCGATGGTGGTCACGAGCGTGCGGGCGCTGATCACCTCGGCATGGCAGGCGTAATAGGTACGGCCGGCGCAGGGCGGCGCGGTCGCGGCCAAAACCGCCGCGGCAAGATCGCGCACGTGCACCAGCGACAGCTCCTGGTCGAGATCGCCGGTAAACGGGACTACGCCGAGGCGGGCGAGGCGAAACAGACGTACGAACTCCTCGTCGCGTGGGCCGTACACCGAGGGTGGTCGCACGATGGTCCAGGGAACCGGAGCCGCGCGAACCGCACGCTCCGCGGCGAGCTTGGACCTGCCGTACCGGCTGACCGGCGCATCCGGATCGGTTTCCCGCCGTGGCGTCCCGCGCCGGGATGGACCGGCGGCCGAGAGGGTGCTCACGTGAACGAAACGGGCCAGGTGCGGCGCCGCGCCGGCGGCCGCTCTGAGCACGCGTTCGGTGCCGCCGCGGTTGACCCGATCCAGTTCCGCTCCTCGCCAGGCGCCCGTGAGTCCGGCCAAATGAAAGACCGCATCGGCGTCGGCGGCGCCGCGCCGCAGTGCCCCTTCGTCGTCCAGGTCGCCCGCCACCAGCTCCAGGTTGCTCCGCGTTCCGAACAGGGCCGCCGCTTTGGCAGGCGTGCGTACCAGACAGCGAACCTGATCTCCCCGGGCGAGCAGCGCGTCCACCACGTGCGAGCCCACGAACCCCGTCCCGCCGGTGACGAACGCCTTCACAGCGAGCGGTCGTACAGGCGCAGCGTCTTGTACGGCTCGAAGCCCATCCGGACGAGTGCGTTCGTCATCGCCGAGTTGTCTTCCAGGATCCAACCCGCTTCCGCCCAGCGATAGCCCAACGCGTACCCCTTCTCCCAGATCCAGTGGTACATCAGGGCATCGGCGCCGGTCATGCGGTATTCCCGGAGCAGACCGAGCAGGAGAATGCGAATTCGGGTGATCTTCCGAGCCGCCCAGAGCACCTTCACGATGCCGGGGAACAGCCGGCCGGACGGGTTGGTCTTGAGGGCCACGTTGAGATCGGGTAAGGCGGCGGCGAAACCGACGACCTCGCCGTCCCGCTCGGCGAAGACCACGAGATCGGGCACCACGACGGGCTTAAGCTGCGCCGCCAGGTGGTCAATCTCGGCGTCCGTCATGGGAACGAAGCCCCAGTTCTTCTCCCAGGCGCGGTTGTACACCTGCTTGATGCGCTCGATCTCGTCGTCGAACCGCTTCATGTCGATCCGGCGGAGCGTAATTCCCTTGCGCTCGGCGATGAGGCGGGCGCCCTTGAGCAACCGCTCCGGCATGTCGGGATTTGTCACCTGGTACTGATACATGTCCTTCGCCTTGGTGAATCCGGCCGCTTCCACCAGGCGAACGTAGTAGGGCGGGTTGTGCGGGTTGAGAATCGTGGGTGGCGTGTCGAATCCCTGAACCAAGAGCCCGCATTCGTCGTTGGTGGAGAAGGACGCCGGCCCGCGCATCGCGATGAGCCCGCGGGCCCTGAGCCAGGCGCCGGCCGCGTCGAACAGCGCGCCCGCCGCGCCCGCGTCGTCCACACAGTCGAAGAAGCCGAAGAACCCGATCGCGTCGCCGTGGAATTCGTTGTGGGCGCGGTTGTGAATGGCCGCGATGCGGCCCACCACCGCGCCGTCGCGCCGGGCGAGGAAGTACTCCGCCTCCGCGTGCTGGAAAAACGGATTCTTATCGCGGGCAAGCAGCTTCCGGACGTCCATACGCAACGGGGGGACCCAACACGGGTCCCCCCGATGCAGCCGATACGGAAAACCGATGAACGCCCTGAGGTCGGCGGCCGTCCCAACCGGCCGCACGACCACCGGCGGGGTCAAATGACCCCCATCTCCTTACCCAGCTTCGCGAACGTCTCGATGGCGAAGTCAATCTGTTCCACCGTATGCGTGGCCATGAGGCTGGTACGCAGGCGGCATTCCGAGGCTGGCACGGCGGGGGGCACCACCGGATTGGTGAACACGCCGGCGTCGAACAGCTTGCGCCAGAACAGGAAGGTCCGCTCCAGGGTGCCGATCAGCACGGGGATGATCGGCGTCTGGGTTGGACCGAGGTCGAAGCCCAGGCTGCGCAGGCCGTCGCGCAGGCGGTAGGTGTTCTCCCACAACCGCGTGCGACGATCCGGCTCGCAGATCAGCACCTCGAGCGCCGCGAGCACGCCCGCCGTGTTGGCCGGCGGCAGCGCCGCGGTGAAAATCAGCGGCCGGCTGTGGTGCTTGAGATAGTGGATGATGTTCTCCGATGCCGCGGCGAAACCGCCGATGGAGGCGAGCGACTTGGAGAACGTCCCCACGATCACGTCCACGTCCTCGGTGAGGCCGAAATGCGCCGCCGTGCCGTCGCCCCGAGGACCCAACACGCCGACGGAGTGCGCGTCGTCCACGGCCAGCGCGGCGCCGTACTTCTGGCACAGCTTGAGCAACCCGGGCAGGTCGGCAATGTCCCCCTCCATGGAGTACACGCCGTCCACGATCACCATCAGCCCCTTGCCGGCGTTGCGCGCCAGCAGGCGCTCGAGCTGCATGAGATTGCCGTGGGCGAACCGCTCCGTGGCGCCGTAGGACATCTTGGCGCCGTCCACGATGGACGCATGGTCCAGTTTGTCAATGAACACGACGTCCTCCCGGCTCACCAGCCCGGAAATGACGCCGAGGTTGGCCTGATACCCGGTGGAAAAGACCAGCGCGGCCTCCTTGCCGAAGAACTCGGCAAGGCGCTCTTCCAGCCGCTCGTGCAGGTCGAGCGTGCCGTTGAGAAACCGACTGCCGGTGCAGCCGCAGCCATACCGTTCGAGCGCGGCCTTGGCCGCTTCGAGAACCCTGGGGTGATGCGTG